>CAMJFD010000150.1 GCA_946404845.1 uncultured Butyrivibrio sp.
ACAATGAATCATACCAGATCTCTCTCTTATCGTGTATTTAACATTATATTTTTTGCAGGCATCAATAAAATTTTGTTTTGCTCCATATAATACTTCATCTGTACTATAAACAAAATGAATATTATCTACTCCTGTTAAATCGCCCTTAGAAATATGTATCATAAACTCAGGAACATCGTCTCTGCCCTGTCTTTCAAATTTCTCAACCTTCTCCATAAAAGCATAATCAACCATCATATCTTTGGGATTATTTGCTTTCATAATTGCACGTTCCTCATCATTCCATGGAACTTCACCAGGTGATACTGATACAATATGACGTGGCATAGGCAGCTTTTCTTTTTGTATATTATTATATGCTGCAATACCTATAGCAAGTGCACCTCCAGAAGAAAAGCCACATGTACTAACATTTCCTGCTCCATATATCTCTATCATCTGCCTGTAACACTCATAAGCCATCTCATATGACTCTGTAATACAATGATCTATACATAATGGATACATAGGAAACCATACGTCACAGCCTGTTCCATTAACCATTTTGACTATTACATCAACATCGCCTTTATCTGGTCCTATCAGCATTCCACCGCCAAAAAAATAGAGAATCGCACGCTGCGCTCTCATTTCTTTTTTCTGAACTATAAGACACTTATTGCCATATACTTCATGCTCTTTATAAACAGCCTTGTGATCCTGTGGCATATAGAATCCCCTGCTCTTATTCATCTTGGATATCTCTTTGATAAATTCATCTTCAGGAAGTAAATACTTCTTTTTAATTCCTGATAGTTTCATACCCAGATTAATTGCCTTCGCAGCAAAACTCATTTTTATCACCTCTTTTATTAACATTGGGACACGTTAGTATGTGCTAACTTGCCAAGACACATAATACCACTTTTTAATCGGAATCACCAACTATTTCAAATGAGATGAAATCAATTACTCCATCTGGATTTACTTGCTTCAAAAAACTCCCAACGCTCATATCAAAAGCGTTGGGAGTTTACTCTTAAATTTTTATATTTTGAATGCATTTCCTTAAATCAGATCATTCTGGAACCTGGACAGATGCTCATAAGGAAGAATAAGACGACCTCTGTATAATCCGCAGCCATCATTAATTAGATTATTATCTGCTGCACCGAACATATTTACATTTACTTTGCTTAGATCCAGCTCTTGCAGTTTCATACCTCTTTCATATGCATCATCAAAAAATACATTTTCTCCATAAGGTATTTCATCTCGTCTGGCTCTTTCAGCCTCCTGAAGTTTTTCATATCCCAGATGATTTGCTGGCCCTATTTCTGCATTATCATCCATCTCCTTAGTACGAATCTGTACTTCAATATCACTTTGAGATGTTATATCAAAAAAAGATATATGCAGTGATTTATAACCAAATTCTTTTGGATTTTCAATATAGTCACGATAGTATTTTCTATTAGCTTCATCTATCGTTTTGCTATATGTGTTTATTCCAGATATTTCAGGAATGAAGCCTCTTTCTTTTAGAAATTCAGGAAGTGCATTTGCTATTTCATACAGATATCCCAGCTCTCTTTCTGTTCTGTCATCTCCTGGTTTTAAATGACACTGAGGAAGTGAAATAATAATCCTGTATGCTATCAAATCTTTAATCCTGTCTATTTGTTCCTTAATCTCTGCTTCAGATGGATAAGCATTGTTCTGACGATGATAATTGTAAATATATTCAACAATATTGCCGTTAATCTTCTCTTCCAGACGAATAAGAGATTTAATTCTTCCTTTAAATGTAAAGGCAAGAAATGGATATTTATCCGCAAGGTATTTATAGAACTCTCTAAGTTGTTGAGACTGTCCCGTGAGGAAGTCATTATGTTCCAACAGGTCAATCATATGAATCAGACAATTACTGTGTGCCAAATCAATATCGTTACCAGTTTCAGTTGCACTATTTTTAAGGTCTTGTGAGTAACAATGCAGTATCTTTACAACTGTGTCCCCATTATACAAATAATCATTAAGTGAAATCATCCTGTCTTCCCCAAGTACAAATTATTTAGCTTTTCTATCTATTACCATTCTTCTAATGTTTTCTTATAATCAATAGTTTTGCTTACTTTATTATACACATAGATAAGGCAAACCACTACAAAAACTAACTGAAATAAGCAAATATACCATAACTACTTTGGAGGATTTTCTTCATATATCTGTTGTCCTCCTGTTTGCTGCGTCATTGTTTATTAGTTAGTTTTTTTATTGGATGAATATAAGATATATGTCCTTGGTAAATTAAAAGTAAAAGCTATTTTATTTTCATCTTTTAAAAATTATTGTATAATTATTCCTGTTGTCATCATTTAATAAGGAGAGTTTTTATGAATACTGTTTTTTATTTTCCAAAGGAGTACATTTCAAATCCTATTTGGCCTATTATGCTATTTTCTTTTGTACTTATTCCTATATTATTCATTTCTTCTGTAAAAAAGTTTTCACTTAAAGAATTTAAAAATGATAAGGATATATTATCAATTAATAATTCATTAGTATTAAGAGGTATAGCAGCAATAACTGTTATGCTCCATCATTACTCTCTGCGACTGGTAAACCCATATAAAATTTGTTATTTCTTTTTTGTTGGATATCTGGCTGTAGGCATATTTTTCTTTTTATCTGGATATGCTTCATTTATACAATTATCCAAAAAAGGCGATGCTATGTGGGATAAATACTTTTATAAAAGGCTTATACGACTACTTATTCCATTTTGGGTGACTAATTTTATATATGCCTTATTATATCTGCCAACTCCACTACAATTCATCAAAGCAACTATTACTCTTAAGCAGGTTCGAGGAACTGTATCTGAATGGGCAATAGTATGGTTCCTGGCAACAATCATATATTTCACAATATTATTCTGGATCAGTTATAGATTTACAAATAATCCACGAAACGGTCTGCTGATATTTATTGCCGGAACTATTATGTTGATTATCATAAACAAATATATCCTACATCATGATAACTACTGGTATAATTCATCTCTGGCATATGGCACAGGAATATGGTATGCAATATACAAAAAAACTATCAATAATTATATAATTCGATTCAAAAAATATTTATTACCTATTGTTACATTAGTTTTCCTCGTAATACTCTATGCAACAACAAAAGGTTATCAACCATGGTTTATACAGATTATATGCTGTGAATTATGCATATTCTTAGTAATAATTTTGGAACATTGCACTATATTAAAATCAAGTATATTAAAAACAATAGGTACTGCATCATGGGAAATTTTCCTGATACATCCACTTATATATTCAGCTTATTATTCAGTATTTACAGATTTCTATGGTCTATCAGGAATCTTATGTATTCTTATTGGTATCATTTTGGGAATAATAATAAATAAATTTGATGAAAAGATAATACCATATATTACTAATATACCTGTAATGTTATCAAAAACAAAAGCAGACACCATTTAATAAGGTGTCTGCTTTTATTGCATCCTCCTCAGATTTTTCTGTTTCATCAATGTAATAGTGAGTAACCTCTTCTCCGCTTTCATCAAGTATATACATGATATCAAGCTGCAGTATTTCTACCGGATGAGAATCTTCTATCTTATCAAATTTTGCAATCTATTTACACATAATTTTTTCTTATTTTATATTGTTCATTACCTCTTCTACGCTTTTACCTTCGCTTAGGGCTTGTAGTCTTTCGGCGTTTACTTTCTGGATTTGTTTCATTTTGTCTCCAGTCAGGATGTAGCCTTTCATGGCGAATAATGATATTGCCCAGGCTATCATTGGGATTATACAAAATAGCACTATTACTACTATTTTCATTCCGGCTGCATATTCTGTATCTCCACCTGGGAGTGTTTTGAGGCCTATCATTGCTACCGCTATTCCAACTATTGTAGAACTAAGGCTTGATACCAATTTGTCTACAAGGCTGAATAGTGTTCCCATAATACCAGGAACGAACTTGCCTGATCTGTAGGTTTCGTAGTCGGCACAGTCGGCAACCATTGGGATTGGCATATCAGCAGTTGCATAATATGCACCATAACCTACTCCAAAGAATAGTATGAATAATACTGTATACAGATTGATGGTTATTCTTCCGTTTGAATACAGGCTCAGATTAAGTGCAGGTACTCCCTGTTTCCACATAATCATCAGTACCAGAACTCCTACATACATTACAAGTGCAAGTGATATGTATCTCATAAATGAAGCCTTCTGGCCTTTTTTCTGAGATGTTCTAATAGTGATAGCAAAAAATGGAACTGAGAAAACATAACCTATTATCATCATAGGCAGATATAATCCGTTATAATCTCCCATCATAGAACCATAGAGCATGCACAGAACTGTACCGTTCATAGCTATGGAAAGTGCCAGCTTACATCCGGCTCCTGCTACCATAAGTCTCTTAAGAGGACTATTATGTTACGATCTTTTTCTTCCAGTTGCAAAACTGCTTCTATGGCATTATCCAGCAAATTGGCAAACAAAGTATAAATATCCAGTTCATTCATCTCATCAAAGCCGCTCCCATCTGCCATGCAGGTAAATAAGATATTGTTACGTTTACAGATAAGACTTTTTTCTGATAGTACAATGCTAAGCGTACTATTAGTAGTTGATATCATTGTATCGTAATCCTCAACACATTTATCTATCTCATTAAATGCATCACTCCTGACACATCCCTCAGATTCATTTCTAAGGAATCTGATCTGTTTCTTGAGATCGTGACTCTTAATATTAACAGCATTTATAAGTTCTCTGGACATCTCATATTGAGTACTTCTCTGCCTTGTGAGGAACTGCAGCATATTACGTTCATAATACAGACTTCCCCTGTATACAAAATTATATAAAAGATATACTATTACAAAATCAAACAGCGCTTCCTGCACACCAAATGCAAGATTCACCTTATCTGACACTTCACCGGCTTTAAGAACATATATATAAATATCAATTATCTGAATTGCAAAGTTAAGAAAAACCGAAAATAGAATCAGTACATAATTTTCAAAATGAGCAGCACTTAACGATCTCTTACCCTTAAAAATGTTATATACTGCAACGAGCATAATTATAGTTATTACAAGCAAAATCATAACATCTGCCAGCTTAGAATAAGAGCATCCATAAATGACTTTTTCCTTGGATGACTTATCATCAGTTCATCATTTCCTACAAACGCTGTGTATTTCTCAATTTTACTTACATACCTGAGATTGACCAGATAGCAGTTATTGCACAGACTAAAGTTATCATTTCCCAGCTGCTCTATGGCCTTTTTCATCGTCCCATAGCTCTCATAACTTTCTTCCTGCGTATGATATATGAGCTTATGATCTGCAACCTCAACATATGTTATATCATTTGCAGATAAGCATATACGAGTTCCTGCAGATGAAAGTATTATTTTTTTGTCATTAATTGAACCAAGCCTGCGGCATACTCTGCCAAGTTTAAGTGATAATGAACTGTAATTAACAGGTTTTATGATATAGTCAAATGCATCAACTTCGTATCCATGTGCTGCCATATGTGCAACGTTAGTTACAAATATCAGCATGGTCACATCATCTATTTCCCTGAATTTGGCTGCAGCTTCCATGCCATTTAGATGTGGCATCTCAATATCCATAAAAACTATGTCATATATTGGCTTATAACCGCTAAGAAATATTACTGCATTTTTGAAATAAGTAAATTCAAATTCAATATTATTCTCAGTGCCATACCTTAACAGATTCTCACTTAGTACCTGCGCTTCCGCCTGCTCATCTTCAACAATAGCAACCTTTATCATAAAAATCTCCAATTTATTGTTATCGTTTACATCATAAAATATCAAACTAAAAACGCATTTTACATGTAACTAAAAATAATTACAAGTCTGTATTTTTATATATCTTCTATACGTCTGTATTTATTATCCATCATTTGCCACAGTTCCTCGTCAGTTACATGCTTTCTGGTTCTAAGTATCAGTAATACCTTGTCACCGCCTGCTCCCTTTTGAAACATCCTCTGCCATAGATAAAAATGCGGACCATCACCCAAAAATCTTACATAAGACATAAAGCCTTTCATTACATAAAAAGACTGTCTTATATCCGCCTCACAGTCGTTTTCAAAAAAGCCTTTAAATACACGCTTTTCAGTTATTCTCATTTCCTCATAACCTGTTTTAAAAGCTCTTGCCGCAAGACCACCTTCATAAAAAGCCTTTATATAATCCGGCTTATCTGAATCTGTCTTATTTGTAAGGCAGGCCTCTATAGCATTACATGTATGATAAGCTCCATGGTAACTGTTATACAGATATTCTATCTGCCACAGAATAGTATCTTCAAAAATGTCTTTGACATCCCCTGATAGTTCATTATATACATTTCTGCATTTACCAAGGTATTCCTCATAACCCTTAACGCCTTTTTCTATAAGGACTTTATAGTCTCTAATCTGATCTATTAATAATTCTGAATCGGAGAACCATCTCCACTCTTTAGCTGACTTTGTAGCTTCAGGATTATTATGATCAAATTCTGTAATAAGCGCAGCCGCCAGTACTCTTGAACCATTATTAGTAAACTGTTCGCCTGCATGGTCATCCTCATTTGGGCCATAAGATATACTGTATTCAGGCCATTCTTTTAATATATCCGCAACCAACTTATATTTTTTAGACTGATTTTTTATATTTGTTGCAATATCCATATCACCTGGATCTGATGAATAAGATCTGGATGAAATCTTATAATATTTACGGCTGTATTCATTAGTATAACTATCTGCATCAAAACTCTTATCATCAGATTTCCACATGTTAGCAATAAGCTCAAGATAATAAACATGAGGTTTAATATTAGATGAATTAATAATCCAGAAATCATCCGCTCCGCGATCATATACTTTTCTCAGTTCATTTATAATAAACTCCGGAGAATTAGGCATCATTGTCATCTGGGCTGCTGCCTGTAAGTCATAAAATGATGCATGATAATAAATACCATGCTGACCTGTACTACCTTTTTCAGGAAGAGCAGGCACTCTTGGGTTGTGCATTCCCTGACGTCTTGATACCATTTTGCCAAAGCCATTATCTGCCCAAATGTATATGACATCTTCTGGAAGTTTCAGGAATCCTTTTTTATACAATTCCATAGTCTCGCCGTATAAATTACTGCAACAGGTTGCATCCTGATCATAAGACTTTATAAGATCATACTGCTTACGTATAAGACTGCTCATCAGCTCTCCGCGTTTTTCATCTGTATCATAAGCTGGATCATCTGCCCAGAATGGTCTGTCACCCTGACCTCTAAATCCAAGGTTCCATATAACTTTATAACGGCTCTGCTTCTCTATGGCATCTACCCATAGTTTTTCAAATAATTCCGGATACTTATCATATGACGCTTCCAGTTCCGGATATGCTCTTGCAAACATCTGAGCACCCAGTGGCTCTGCATGATGATGAGTAATCCATAATCCCATTTCAGATGCCAGCTCGCAGTATATATGAGCATTTTCGTCTGTTCCAGGAATTGTCATATTGCCGCCACATCTAAGGAGAGCTTCAAATGCCATCTCCCATGGCTTATCTTTATCCCCATTTATATTCCAGGTATCTAATAATACTTCATCATTTATAAACCATCCCCTATATCTAACTGCAAAAGGCTTGGATTCAAAATGATAATCATCTGGAATTATATATCCATCCTTTGGTATAAATTTCTGTTCATTCCAAAACCAGAATTCATTAACGCCTAGTATTTCCTTACTGACATAATATATGCCATATATAAATCCAAGGTCATCTGAAGCATTTATAACAAGGCTTCCTATATCTTTTGCTCCAGCATTATCCATTTTAGAATCAGCACTCTTTTTATATATAGCAAAACATTCAGTCTGTATTTTTTCGGCTGGTTCTAACTGTATGGTTATTCCTTCTCTTGCAGATACTATACATGTCCTTCTGATATCACGCCTAAGCGAATCCATTGCATGTCTTACTGACAGACTTAACTTTTCTGTACAAACTACATCACTGTTATAAGTAATCATTTATAATTTCCCCACTTCTATTTTTATACCCTGATTATAATTTTACCAAAAAAATAAAAATTATTATTAAGTATATTTTATAACTTTTTATTATTATAATGACATAGTTTATTTTGAACTATTCTATGATATTCATCCACTCTCCATATAATCAAGTGCTTTCTTCAGTAATTTCAAGGTTTTTTCTATCCTCA
>CAMJFD010000151.1 GCA_946404845.1 uncultured Butyrivibrio sp.
CAATAATGAATTAGAAAATTCCAAGCCATTTCTTGCTCTCTCAATAGCAAAATTCAAATGATCTGTAAGTGTTATGATCAAATTCTCGCTTAGCTTTTTATGAAGCCGTTCACTAGCTTGTTCAATTATTTCTTCAGATAACTGAATCAGATTATAAGGAATTTCTTCTACCAACTTCATAAAATGATCATCTACGCTTTCAGGAAGTTTGAATATTTTTTCAATCTTATCCTCACATACCTGATCACCAGCTTTTTTCTGGAAGCCAATTCCTTTTCCCATGACAACAACTTCTCTTCCACTGTTATCATATGAACTGATTACATTGTTGTTGATCACTTTAGAAATCTGCATTCTCAATCTTCCATTTCTTTTGAACAATCTAGTAACAATTCCGAACTGCTAGTATAGATATTTTAAAACATCTATACTAGAAAGAGGCCATTTGTAAAACCACCCCAATAGTTCCTATAAAAACAAAAAAGACCAAAGTGATATCATAAACAGATTTATTAAAAGCGTAACCCCCGCTAATATAATCATATTTAAAATAATCACCCAGTCTTGCCTGCTTTCCAGTAACAATCCGGAACTTATGTAATCATTTTATATAATTTTTATAATCTAGTCAATAGCCTATTGTGAATTTGTATGTTTTCAATATTTTTCAAGTGGTGTTTTTTAGCAAAATGCACAATTCAAGTTATGTTTTTATAAACAAATAACTATTATCATTATGTATTATTACAAGTTTAACAAGAATGCAATTCCTCTAGTCTACCATCCAGCATCATCCTCACAGCATATTCAACTCCATGTTCCTCGTTTGTAATTGTTTTATACTTAGTAACTTTAGATAATCCTGGCATGCTATTTCCCATAGCTACAGTAGCGCCAAAGTCCATTGACAACATAGAATAGTCATTAAAGCTGTCTCCAAATACCATAACTTCATCCATGGAATATCCAAGCTTTTCTATAAGCTTCTTAAGAACAATACCCTTTTGGGCTGATTCTGCAGTAATCTCAGCATTATTGCCAAAGGAAGACGCTTCTACAACTCCTTCAATCTCATTATTTATTACATTCTTGAGTTTTTCTAATCTATCAGGTTCATCACAGAATGTATCAATTTTAAAGACATCTCTGTCAAGTTTCTCATACCAGCTCTCTGATGGAAGAATCTGACTTCTGTGAAAAAATGTCTTAAACATTTTACTATTCTTAATTTCCTCGACAGACATATCCTTATACTCTTCTGGTATAAGTTTTCTGATACGATTTATTAGAACATCAGGATCACCTATAGCATATTCAGCATCTTCAGCCTGTAGAAATGGATCACATCCATATTTTTTTAATGTATCTACTACTTCTTTTACCTTAGCTTTTGCTATTACCTGTTTGAACAACTGCTTACCTTTACTATTTCTCACCTCTCCACCACTTGTAACTATATAATAACAATCAGGTCTCCAGTCTCCAAATGAATTATGTACCATTTGAAAATTACGGCCTGTTACAACTACAAATCTAAATCCTCTGTCTATCATTTCATCAATAAACGCTTTGGTTCTCTCATCAATTGAATGATCATCTCTGCAAAGCGTACCATCCAAATCCGTTGCTATTACCCTGTACATTCCTTTTCTCCATAATTTTATTTGTTTCTAAATATGCTAACTTAGCTTGTTAGAACGAGTCTATAGTCTTTATTAATTTTAAAAGGCGGTTATATCTAATAGACATAACCGCCTCCACTACATTTTCATTGTTAGTATTCAATCATAAGTCTCTGATTGAATTATTTAGCAAAATCTGTTGCTCTGCTTTCACGAATGATATTAACCTTAATCTGACCTGGATATTCCATTTCATCCTCGATCTTCTTAGCAATATCATGAGCCATTAATACCATATCGGCATCGCTGACTTGTTCAGGAACTACCATTACTCTGACTTCTCTTCCGGCCTGAATAGCAAATGAGTGATCAACACCCTTAAAGCTGTTGGTGATGTCCTCGAGTTCTTTTAATCTTGTTGTGTATGTTTCTAATGTTTCTCTTCTAGCACCTGGTCTTGCAGCTGAAATAGTATCAGCAGCCTGTACTAGAACCGCTATAAGCGATGTTGGCTCAACGTCTCCATGATGAGCTTCAACCGCATTTATAACTATTTGTGATTCTTTATATTTCTTACATATGTCAGTACCAAGCTGAATATGTGAGCCTTCCATTTCATGATCAACTGCTTTACCGATATCATGTAACAGACCTGCTCTCTTAGCAACTCTTACATCTAAACCAAGTTCTGATGCCATAAGTCCACATAACTGTGAAACTTCAACTGAATGTTTCAAAACATTCTGACCATAACTTGTTCTAAACTTCATTCTACCAAGTAATTTAATGATTTCAGGATGAAGTCCATGAACACCAGCCTCAAGTGCGGCATTCTCACCTTCTTCCTTAATCTTCGCAGCTACTTCTTTCTGTGCTTTTTCAACCATCTCTTCAATACGAGCTGGGTGAATTCGTCCATCAACAATTAGCTTTTCAAGTGCAATTCGTGCAACTTCACGGCGAATCGGATCGAATCCGGATACAACAACGGCTTCCGGAGTATCATCAATAATTAAATCTACCCCCGTCATAGTTTCGAGAGTTCTGATATTTCTTCCCTCTCTACCGATAATCCTACCCTTCATTTCATCATTAGGTAACTGTACTACAGATATAGTAGTTTCAGAAACGTGATCTGCTGCACATCTCTGTATAGCACTTACAACAATTTCCTTTGCTCTTTTATCTGCTTCTTCTTTTGCTTCAGCTTCAAGTGTTTTAATCATGACAGCTGAATCATGTTTAACATCATCTTCAACAATTTTTAAAAGATACTCTTTTGCCTGCTCGGAGGTTAAGCCTGAGATTTTCTCCAGTTCCTGCAACCTCTGTTCGCTGAGTCTTGAGACTTCCTCACTCTTTTTATTAAGAGCATCCTCTCTGGAATTTAATCCAGCTTCTCTCTTTTCCAGTGCATCAGATCTCTTTTCTACATTTTCCTCTTTTTGCTGTACCCTTCTCTCAGAACGCTGAACTTCGCTTCTACGCTCTTTGATTTCTTTTTCCAGATCATTACGAGCTTTTAAAGATTCTTCTTTTGCTTCAAGAAGTTTTTCTCTTTTCTTTTCTTCACCTTCTCTAATAGCATCATCTACAATCTTCTTTTTCTTAGCTGCAAGGCTTTCATCATCAAGTTTTCTTCTCTTGATTTCTGAATTAAAAAGAATTTTTGATACTACTGCAGTGATCAGAACGGCTACAACAACGAGGACTACTGCAACAATTACACCAGTGGTTGTCATTACAGGAGCACCTCCTTATTTAGTTTTCATTGTACATATTTTTGTATTTCATGCCCTTAACGAAGCAACAATTATACAATTTTACAACACTTAAATTTTACACTTTATTCATAGTCCGTGTCAAGTGCAAGTGCCTTGCGGATAACGTCCATACTGAACCCTTTTCTGAAGAGAAAACCCATTAGCTTCTGCTTACATGCCATATCCGCGGTCGATTTATCGTAATTTTTTTTCTTTAATAATTTAATAGCCTGATCCAGTTCTATATCAGGATCAGTTTCTTCATACAACTCTTCAATTACTGTATTTAGAAGAGTCTTATCTATTCCTTTGCCAGTTAAATCCTGCATTATACGTTTCTTACTCCTAAGATCCATATAATATTTTATATAATCTCTGGCATATCTTTCATCATCAACATATTTATAGCTCTTAACATAATCTACAGCTATATCAATTATTGCTGCAGGATACTGACCATCCCTTAACTTTTCTCGAAGTTTATATTCAGTATAATCCTTTTTCTGTAAGAGATTCATTGCCCTTAATTTGCATCTCTTAGACAGAACCGTATTCATTATATAATCATAGGTTTCATCTGTAATTTCTTCATTAACCTTTATTTTCTGATCACGTATTTCGCCTTTATATAACATAAAGGCATATTCACCATCTATATATACTTTCGTTCTCTTTTTGTCATAAGGTACAAGCTCTGATACTATCATATTCTGTTCCCCATCATTTAAGTCATATGAACTTATTAAAAATACATACAGACCAATATAACAAATATATGATCTGTATGTATTCATTATTCAGGCCTACTATTCACTTGTCATCCACCACTTAACATGTGGAATTACTGATACATCTCCATGACATATCCAATATCTCTAAATTATTTAGAAGCCTTTTCGTCCTTATCAGCCTTTTCTGCTGCTTTAGCTGCCTTTTCTTCCTCTTTTGCAGCCTTTTCTGAAGCCTTCTTAGCTTCTTCTGCCTTTTTAACAGCATATTCATCTACAGGAAGGCCATAATGAGCACGTACCTTTGCATCGATTTCAGCAAGAATTCCTGGGTTTTCCTGAAGATAATTCTTGGCATTCTCTCTACCCTGACCTATTCTAGTACCTTCATACTGATACCATGCACCGCTCTTATTAACAATATCTACATTAGCAGCAAGGTCAAGTACATCACCTGTATATGAAATACCCTTACCAAACATAATATCAAATTCAGCCTCCTTAAATGGAGGAGCAATCTTGTTCTTTACAATCTTTACTCTTGTACGGTTACCGATTGTTTCACCGCTCTGCTTGATCTGTTCAATTCTTCTGACATCAAGACGAACTGAAGAATAGAACTTAAGTGCTCTACCACCAGTTGTTGTTTCAGGATTACCGAACATAATACCAACCTTTTCACGCAGCTGGTTAATGAAGATTACAGTACAGTTTGACTTACTGATAACTGCTGTAAGCTTACGAAGAGCCTGTGACATAAGTCTTGCCTGAAGACCTACATGTGAATCTCCCATCTCACCGTCAATTTCAGCCTTTGGTACAAGAGCTGCTACTGAATCGACTACAACTATGTCGATGGCACCAGATCTTACCATTGTCTCTGTAATCTCAAGAGCCTGCTCACCACTATCAGGCTGAGAAATATATAAATCGTTAATATCTACACCTATATTCTGAGCGTATACAGGATCAAGAGCATGTTCTGCATCTATGAAGCCTGCAATTCCGCCTCTCTTCTGAACTTCCGCAATCATGTGGAGTGTAACTGTTGTCTTACCACTTGATTCAGGTCCGTATATCTCAATAATTCTTCCCTTAGGAATACCGCCAAGTCCTAAAGCTATATCCAAACTAAGAGCTCCTGTTGGAGTTGTCTCAACATTCATCTGATTAGCAGGATCTCCGAGTTTCATAACTGCACCTTTACCGAACTGCTTCTCAATCTGTCCAAGAGCAGCCTCAAGTGCCTTTTGTTTATCTTCTCTTTCCATCTTTTAGTCTCCTTCCGGTAGAACATCCGTTCTTGTTATATAATAAAACAAATGTTCGACCTTGTCAATAAAATTTGTTTGTTTCTTTTTACATTTTTCTGCTCTGAAATAATTGGCTGAAGCGCCGGATTTACAAAGCGAATTGCACAGATATGTGCTACTGACATACTATCTAGAATCGATGTCAGAATAGTATACTAACATATATTTTTTGATGTTGCAACATCTATAATTAGTGCCTGCATTTATGGATTAAACCATAAATGCAAACAATGAAAGCTTACTGATTATTATCTCTCTGACAATAATGCCCTTCTCCTCTTTTTCAGAAACAGGCATTACAGAAAATTCATCTATAGAATATAATTTTTCCTTAAAAGTACGTTCTTCTACAGGCTTATTTATATTCTTGTACTGGCTGACTCTTATAGTAGCTTTTAACTGCTTATAGACCCTGTAGCATTCATCATCTCTGTCCATATAGTAGAAATGACTCTCTAAAGTGGTATCTTTATCAATATTTTTAGATATATATCTTGATATTATGGTCTTGAACTTAAATGGCACAAGTTCATTATCAAGAAGTTCATTATAATTAAATCTGGCGCCAAAATAATTCTTGGAAACATCCTGCATATAATATTTAAAATCATTTTCATTAACAATGTTATTTGGTAATGACATTTTTCACCCCACAAGACTATTATTCAGTATAATCAATATCCTCGATTTTGTTACCGCTCATACGAATGGCTTCAAGAATCTTTTCTTCATCCCATCCAGTTTCCTGAACCAGCTCTTCTACTGTTACTTTTCTTCTAAGTGACTCAGCCATTTCCTTAGCTCTGTCAGCAACTTCCTGAACCTGCTTAACAGCCTTCTGACCTCTTGCGTCTTCATCAAGACTCTCTGCTACAGCTTCTTCCATGGCATCCATCATGAGTTTTGCCAGAAATTCATCCGCTTCTGAAGGTGCCTCTATAGCTTCTAACATCTTGACACCCTTAATAAGAGCTTCATTTCCCTCTCCTATAAGGTCTTCCAGATATACTCCCTGCTCAGCATACATCTTGGCAATATCAGGAACCATCTTAAGATATATCTCTATCAGCTGATTCTGGGCGTTTATATCCCCAGCCATTGCAGATATTGTGATTCCTTCCTTCTGACCATCTGTTACATCACCAAGTCCCTGAATAGACTCAAGATACTCGTCAAGATAATTTTTTTCCTCATCAGATAAATACTCATCAGGATCAGGCTGCTCACCGATTCCGACATTATGCTTTTTAAGATAGTCATATACCATTTCGAGCTGACTGTCAGCAAGATCAAATTCTTCAAAAGCTTCTTTTATCTGATCTTCAGAAATCACATTACCGTTTTCTCTTGCATTTCTTGTGATTTTCTCAAGAGTTTTAGCAAATTCTACTTCTTTATTTTCAAGTGTTCCCATTAATATCTCCATTCATAACATATGCCTGTATTACACAGGCATATTTGTTTTCTATATTATAATGTAATTATCTCACATGTGTATGTGTAAATAAATGTTCTGAGCAGTACTCATAGTTACCGTTACACTTAGAACAGAATCTGAACTGCATATTAGGATCATCAAGTTCTGTCTTGCCACAAACTGCACATTTATGCTTGGCAACTCCTGGAGGTGTCATCTTAACAGCTCTCTTAAATTCAGTCCTTCTCTTAACTTCCTTAGGTCTCAAATGCGCATGTCTTCCATTAGAAAACCAGAATATAGCAAAGTTAAGAAGTGAAGCAAAAATGGCAATGAAGACATAAAATCCTCCATTAAATAATGCCACAATGCCTTCAATTGCAAGCCATACACCGTATATAATTCCAAGATATTTAACCTTCAAAGGTATTACGAACATAAACAGAATAACATTATCAGGAAATGTTGCAGCAAAAGCCAGCAAAATAGACATATTAATATAGTATGTACTAAAATTGGTTGAAATAGCTGCAAATATGTATGCTACATCTTCCCTGACAAGTATGTCAGGCATGAATAATGCAATAATAATATAAGTAATAAATGCACCAATTACCATAAGGAGCATACCTGAAAAGATATACGCATTATATCTGCCCTTGCCCCATACTCTTTCCATTGTACTTCCGATTGAATAGTAGAAATACAACATAATAAGAACAAAGAACAAATTACTCTCTGATGGTGGTACCAAAATCCATGTCACGATTCTCCATATCTGTCCATGTAAAATAGCATATGGATCAAGTGTCAGATAATTTAATATACTAGTATTTCCTGGAGCATAAGCCAGAATATATCCTATTACATAACATATAATAAGTTTAAGAGACAAATTGTCTAAGCCATATTTGTCAAAAAATTTCTCTATTTTTCTCATATTTATCCTCTTTCAAGTAAATATTTTTGCATACATGACAAATTTTAACATCCTCATTTTATCATGTAAACCAAATAGCACTCTAATTTATAGAAATATTATAATTCATCTTACGAAAACTTCCCACACCCCTCCATGCGATGAAATAGTCATTTACTCGCTTTACGCCTCAGAACATTCCGGGCACTGGGTATTCCCCTGAAAGCACATGCCTTAGTGTCAAACTCGGCCCCGTGCTAAGGATTAGGCCACATACCGCCAGCGACTGAAATTAAGACTTTTCGTGTTGTTCTTAATGCCGCAGGCGGAGCTTCTAGCATGCCGGGAAGTATGTCTGAGCAGGACGCCTTGATATGTACAAAATGTCAATATTCACTACGGTGCTCCGCACCTACAACAAAAAGACATGAATCCCCGAGCTAGCTCGGGAGTTCATGTCTTTTTTGTTGTAAGCAGCTCGCAAAGCGAGCTAGTGAATATTGACCTTAA
>CAMJFD010000152.1 GCA_946404845.1 uncultured Butyrivibrio sp.
CTCCATCAGCTGGCTTTAACATATAGACTTTACTCATATTCTCACTACCAAACCCCTTTGGAGCACATGTGAGTTCTACCTTGTCACCTGGTACTATTTCATAATGAATTACTGCGGGTGTATTATCTTTTGTGTTATTTCTAATTAAAGGATCATCTACAACTGATTTTCTAAGATATCCTGTTACATATCCCTGTCTGACACCTTCATTTATTGCATCAGTGATATTTCCACCTTCAAAATGAACATCCTGGCCTACCTTTGCAAATATAACAGCCATTCCCGTATCCTGACATATAGGAATCATGTCATTTTTGGCTATATCAAGATTTTGTTCCAGCTGTTCAAAAATCTTTTTACCTAGTTCTGATTCCTCCTTATTCTGTCCTTCCCTCAAAGCTTTCTGCATATCTTTGGATAGAGTATAGTTTGCATCTATACACATCTGACATACAGTTTTTGTTACTTCTGCTACATCAATCGTTCTCATAGGTTCTCCTGCCACAAATTTATCCGTTTATAATATCTCTTATCTGTACAAGCTCTTCTGCGCTTGGTTCAGTTGGATTCCATAAGATATGCTGTCCATCATTTTTATATCTGGGAATTAAATGGATGTGGAAATGCTTAACAGTCTGCCCTGCTGTTTCACCATTGTTCTGTACCACATTAAGCCCATCTATATTAAGCTTATCTTTAAGCTGTGCTGATACCTTTTTAGCTACAATAAGTGCTTTTGATGCAGCTTCATCTGATAATTCAAACAGATCAGCATAATGCTCTTTAGGTAAGATAAGTGCATGTCCTTTTGTTGCTGGACCATTATCAAGTATTACCCTGAAATCATCATCTTCATATATTGTGTTTGATGGGATTTCGCCATTTGCGATTTTGCAAAAAATGCAATTTGAATCTTTCATATCCATTCCTCCAAGTTAATCTTTTTATTACTTAATACAATTATTATTGTTGTAAATAGTACTCCAAATATAAGTCCGCCGATATGAGCTGCATAATTAACCCCTTCATCAGCAAAACTACTGTATACAGAATAAACTGTAAAAAGTCCTGTTCTTATAAGAAGAGTAGAGCCTTTTCTAAGTGTATTCTTACCCCTGATTGCAATTATTATGAACGCGCCTATTATTCCAAAGACCGCTCCACTTGCTCCGTACGATATCCAGCTGGTACCGGAAGCATGCTCATACCATAATGAAACTATATTACCTGCAATACCCGATCCCATATAAAGAGCCAGATATGACAGATGCCCAATATGGCTTTCTATAATAGAACCTATAAATACCAAAGATAACATATTACCAAGTATATGTTGCAATCCTCCATGAATGAACATCGAAGATATAATCCTGTAATATTCCCCATAATCTACTACATATTCATATACAAGAGCACCTCTTACATATATATAGTTTCCAAGAAAAAGAGTTATTATAAACGCCAGTATATTCAAAAATATAAATATTGTATTTATATATGATGTTAATAGCGCTTCTTTTTGCTTTTTCCAAAATAAGTCATATTCACTTTTTGTATTATTTTCTTCCATTTATAATCAATTCTCCATAAAGTCAAATAACTGATCCATGCTTCTTAGGAGTTTGAAATCACCTTTCATCTTCATATTTCCTGCCATAAATGCTCTCTGGAATGTCATCTTGCCTTCAATTATCTGATCCAGTGTTTCCTTACCAATACTTATCTCAACATCTGCGCTCTCGTTTGAGCTATAGCATTTAAGATCCTTGTTATCAACATTTATAATAATATCTTTGATTCTCTCATAATCATTTACTACTATTTTGTAAGTGGCATGTACACCGGCAACTGGAGTAAACTTTCTCTCAAATGCCTGTATATACTCTTCTGATCCTACAGACTGATGTGTCTGATCCATTTTATCCCTGAACAGACTTGCAAGTTCCTGAATATCTTCTTTTTGCTTTTTAACAAAATTGTCATTTGAAACATATTCAGACAACTGCTCTGATTCCTGAGGTGTAAGATCTGAATTCTTGGTAGTTGCTACTGTATCTTTTACAGCAGTGTTACTGGCTGGAAGACATGGGAGCTTCTGATTTATTGCTCTGTACATGTTCTCAACCTTTTTCTCTATAATCTTTATATAATCCTTATTATTCTCAAGATTTGACGTATCTGCTATATATCCGCATATTCCATCGCATGGAAGACCGCCAAGAACTTCCCATGCAGAAGTGAGACTCATCATACCATCTCTTTCTCCATAGGTTGTAGACATAACAACCGGCATCATATACAAATTCTTAAGCTTTTCCTTATCAGCGTACAGCCAGCATGCATCCAAAAACTGCATAATATATCCGCCGACTCCGTACCACTCTACTGTAGATGCGAGTATTATACCGTCAACATCTTTGAGCGTATTTGTAAGCGCTGTTATTGAATTCTTCTGTTCATAGAGATTGTAACGTTCAACTTTAACATTTAATTCATCCAGGACTTCTGTTGCCTTGGACAATGCATATAACGTAGGATCATCAATAATTCCTCTGCCGCCATAGTAAATGTTAATCTTCATAGATGATTCCTCCTCCATATCTACTTCCCAACATAGAAAAAACGATAGATTAATAATATATTAATCTATCGTTTATTATAGCATACGCACTTTACAATGGCATTATACTAAAATTATTATATTCATCCATTTTTATCATTAAATCATCTGCAATTGAACGCAACTCTTCCAAAGCAAACTTCATCTCCTATATCAAGTTCCACAATATCGTTTGGTTCAAGTCTCTCTCCATTATGAAAGGTTCCATTCGTTGAATTCATATCCTGCAATACTATGCTTCCATCCTCTTTTTCATATATTCTGGCATGGAGACGGCTTACTGTAGAATCTTTAATCACTTTGTCTGCAACACCTTTTAGCTTACCTATTGTTACAGGAAGATTATCAAGATCTATACATACTGTTCCTCCAGAATCCTTTCCATATAATTTATATTTCTTTTTGTTATAAGACATATCAAGAAGAACTGTTGCTCCGCACGCATCATCTCCAATAATTCTATTCGCATCAGAGTAAGACTTCTCATAAGATCTGCCTCTCATAATATTCTCTGTGTATCTACTATCTTCTCTTTTGTTAATCATATCTTCGGAAGTTTCATATAAATAGCTATCATTTTTTAAATTATCATATATCTCTTCATCATCTATGTCTTCTATATCTTCAGTCTCTTCTTCAGCTGCTGCCCTCTTAATAATGCCTGAGATAAAAGAGATAACTGACATAAGTATTGATACTATCATTACAATAAGTGTAAGTATGCTCTCTGTATAACTAAGAATATATGTATATCTAATATAGAAGAGACTGATAATCACTATTCCAAATAGTCCAGAAAAAACAAGTTGTCCTTTCCCAGTTCCTTTTTTTGCGCTTTTCTTTTTTCCCTTATTACTAAGATTATCCTCATCATATTCATCTATATCTTCTATATTACATATATCAGTTTCTATATCTTTAGAAAAACTCTTATCATCTACGTTCATAGCTTTTATACTATTATTTCTACTATTATCAAACTGTTTTACATTTATAACCGACTCATATTTGTCTTGTATTTCTACACTGTCCTTTAAACATATTTTGATTATATCCTGTAATAATACCCCCTTATTCTGGGACAGATCACATAATTTATACGCAAGATCTGATGCCTTTTCATCATTTTGATCTATATAATCAATTATTTCCATTGCGAATATCTGTCCAATATCTTTATCCATATTAAATGGGCAATATATAAATGAATGTTCGCCGGTTTCAATATCTTCAAATATAAAGTCTCCAGATAGCATTATTCCATCATAGCCCAGAAGATATTCCGAGATATTATCAGCTGCATCTACTATATCTCTTAAAAGCGCGCATAACTGTTTATAATTCATTTTTCTACTACTATACATATTTTTAATAGTCTGTCTTGAATCAACTTCATAATATAAGTAGGTATTCCCATTTAAATTATGCTCGCTGCAAGGAATGAATCCCTTGATTTTATTTGTAGTCAGCATTTTATACTGATATTTATCTTTATTATTTTTTTCACCACTTATTACCATATAATTATGGTTCATATCTCTATAATACTTGTAATCCATAATCTTCTACTCTTTTTTCTTTCTATCTTTGCTATTACTTATTCCTGCTGCTATATCTTTTATTCTTGTAAGTTTTCTGATATGTTTGGCATTCTCAAATATAGAAACCTTCGCTCTGGCTTTTGTCTGATAACCGTCTTGAGGTATTAGAAAATATCTGCCCATGGCTCTGTGATTAGCTTCAGTTTCTGCGCTTGCCTTTATTGTCTTTCCGTTTTGTGTTGCGCTTATAACAGGCTTTTTATTACCTATATATCTGTTACCAAATTGTTTATCTTTGTGTGAATTTATATATTCAGTAGGACTCATATTATTATCCTCACTCAATATACTGGCTCTAAAGCACAGGATATACGTATCCTGTGTTAACAGACATTTGCCATATAACATGTATGCACTATGAATCAATATGACAAAAATAGCCATGACCATAGGCAGTATAAATGATGCTTCAACTGTAAAGTAAGCATTATACCTTCTACCCTCTATTTTTTTGTAATATTCAAGCTGCAAATTGACTCACCCCCAATGCAATGGTGAGAAACGGCATAAAAGGGAAACACGTTGTCTTATCGGCTTTTCTAAAAGTCAGCATCACAAGAGAAAAAATTGCACTTATAAAAAAAGCCAGACACACACCAAATACCATATGACTAATACCAAATACCGGTCCTACAGCCATCATCATAAGGCCGTCTCCATATCCAACACTTTGCCTTGTTATAAATGATGTGACTATAAGTGCTAGGCCAGGAAGTAATGAATATGCTATTTGTGTCCATGTTATACTTCCATTTATCATTTCATATATTATGAAAATAACGCTTATGAAACCAGCCAATGCAACTATGCTATATGGAATACGTAAACTTTTTATATCCGTGAATACAGAAATAAAAAGTATTAGATATACTGCAATATATACAAAAAACATTGTTATACCTCTTTATAGTTTTTATAATTTACAAGTTTGGGGATTACCCGCATTTACTGCAGGGTCCCCTTCCACCTACTTCAGATATAGGAACTGTATATATAGTTCTCTTTAATCCGGGACAAGAAAGGCTTGTGTGATACTTATCTCCATAATTAGTTATATATAAAGTTCCATTATCGGATTTGGAGCCGCAATACTCGCATTTATGATACTTACCTCCGCTAATGCTGCGCTTTTGTGAAACCTCGCTCTTATTTACAGGTGTTATAGACAGTTTAAGATGCGTACAATTGATATCTCTATGAAAAACTTCTCCATACTCAGTTACATACACCATTTCTTCTAATTCCAAATCTGAGTTATGAGAGCCGCTATCCAGATCATATCCAGTCCACGCATGACCAAAATATCTGTTTTGAACTGTAAAGTCCGTGAAACCAAATACTCTTATCATCGGATGCACTTTATAAGATGCGACTATATCTATAAGATCATCTTCTAATAAAATCCGTGACTGCATAAAACTAATACCTGAAGCTCCACCAGTTATGCAGCTGTTATTAAGATAATCGTTTCCCAGATAATCTTTTACCTTACCAGAAACATAAGCTGTGCTAAGTACAGATTCTGCAATTCCATTTACATCCTCCATATTACTTGCATACTTTACATCAAATGCTCTTATAGCCACTGAATTACCTGTTTGATGTAATGCCGCCTGCATATCGCAATTGATTTTAAGAATATTGAAAGCTCCAAGAACATTTACAAAAAAGAATATAAAGACAGGTAGTACCATTGCGGCTTCAACTGTTATTGAAGCAGATGGCGATGACCTCTTCGGAAGAACTGTCTGGAGATAGACAAAATTTTTGTAAGCCAATTGGATATAATATTTAAATTTCTTAAATTTTATAATAGACGAAAAGGCCATCGCCATCTGCTTCATATACATGTTATCTTTCATATCCGTATATTCTTTCTATATCTGCTGTAAATCCAGATTTATCACCCATTTGAATCTTTGCGCAGAATTCATCGAGGCAATAATCCATTTTAAAATTGATATTTCCTTTTGTTTTTCTTATGTCCATTTCCATGATGTCCATAAGCCTGAAACTTTTCTTTTTACCGCCTTCGACAAAAAGCATCATTCTAAGATAATCTTCATAGGTAAGTCCCTTTGAACCATCGGATCCGCTAATACTGTTTCCGAGACTGAACATGGATTCATACGATAATTTCCAGGTATCTTTACTTTTGACTATAGGTACTCTTCCCCCATCAAACAATATATGCAGGTCGCTTATGCTCTCAGCAAAAGACCAGGCAAACAGGATAGACTGTTTAACAGGCTCCTGTAACTGCGGACATCTTGCAAGAACCGATACAACCAAAGCTATTCCATTTGCAAATTCTACTTTTTCAGAATCCGTTAAGATATAAATATAATTAGAAGCTTCTCTCCAAAATAAAAGCGTTGTTGCCACCTTTTGAAGATTATCTTTGTCATTATCTTTGCCGCCAAGTAAATACTCAACCTGATACTTTAAAACAGACTTATCTAACTGATTTCTGTAATTGCCACATTTTTCAAAAATGTATTCATCAATTAATAATTTTTCTGTAATTCCTGTATCTTCACTATTGTTAAGCCCCGTTCCGTGATTAAGCTTCCTATGGGATAAATAATCATCTGTATTAACTGAGGCTCCTGAAACTCTGCTCTCACCTATAACAAGCCCAAGTAAATCAGCACTCCTCATTGAATTTACCTGATCAGCAGGGTTACTATACTGAATATCTTCTGTTTCTCCATCATCTTCTGATTCTGATAAAGAGTCTGATGCAGAATCATTTTCTGCCAAAATATCATTTATAGATTCCTGATTTGCTCTCTGCTCGGCTTCTATATCTCTGGTATCAAAGTGATTGCTCTGTAATATATTAAAATTATCAAGTGCATCTGATATTCCGCCTTCTATAGGATCTGCTTCCATATATGAAAGTATCTGTCTTCTAAGTACAGCACCTTTATTATCTGCTGCAAAAGAACTTCCTGTAATATTAGCCGTTTTGAGAAACATCCTGTTAATCTGAGTAGCACCAGAAAAACTTCCTATTACAGATTTTTTGACATTACCATTTATATAGTACCTAAGATGCTCCTGTGCATTTATAATTCCAGGATTTGATGTTCCATACGAAGTGTCCACCATCAGCAGACCATATTGCTCATATAGCTGTCTGCTATATTCTGAAAGTACTGAATTCATTGAAACATCTGTTATTATCTCTGTCTTCATTTTCATTGCACCTATTCTGGCACCCTGAAAGAGTGTCAGAATAAGTGAAAGCATTATGGTAATTGTCATAGACAAAAATACTGTAAGATATCCCTTAGCCTGTGACTGATTTTGTATCATCCTTAATTACCTTAAATACATCCTCTACAAGTCCGCCAATTTGCTGTTTAAATACAATAACCAGACCAATCAAAACCACGATGATAAGAATGATTTCAACTGTTCCCATTCCTGACTCATCTTGCATAAATGTATTTACGCCATTCCAAAATTTTTTAGCTGTTATTTTTATTTTTTCCATTTTCTCCTACCTCTATTTGTTATTTTTATTAAATTATTAAAAGGACATATATGCCGGAATCATAACGATTACCATGATTATCATCAGCATAATTATCATGGGTAATAGCAATTTAGTTCCCGCCTCTTCTCCAAGTTTCCTTGCTCTGTCCATTCTCTCAGCAAATGCTTTTTCAGATTCTTCCTGTAATAAATTCAATAATTCGCTGTTACCTTTTTTCAGATTTTGACTAAGCAGGGTAGCAAGCCTTGTATACGACTGGTTTGTACATCTAATTCCAAACTGCTCATATACATCCATCTCTGAAATACCGCTTTCAAGCTGGTGACAGCTTCTTACGATTTCTTCATATAAAAACCTTTTAGGTTCTCCCTTTTTTAAATCTTTTTTATAATCATTTGAAAGTTTCAGAAAGATATTTCTGACAGTCATACCCGCTCCCATATATAGGACGAGTTTACTAACGAATTTAGGATAATCCAGCATCAGCTCGTTTTCTCTTTGCATAAGCTCCTGCCTTAGCTCTTTATCC
>CAMJFD010000153.1 GCA_946404845.1 uncultured Butyrivibrio sp.
TTACAAATCTTATCAACAGGTTCTATGATATTCAGGATGGTAAGATTCGTTATGATAACATTAACATTAATAAGATATGTAAGAGGGATTTAAGACTGTCTCTTGGAGTAGTATTGCAGGATACGCATCTGTTTACAGGTACAGTAAAAGAGAACATTATGTATGGTAAGCTGGATGCTACAGATGAAGAAGTAATTGCAGCAGCTAAGCTTGCTAATGCGGATGGATTTATCAGACGTCTTCCTAATGGATATGACACAATGCTGACAGGAGATGGCGCTAACTTGTCTCAGGGTCAGAGACAGCTTCTTGCAATTGCAAGAGCAGCAATAGCAGATCCTCCAGTTCTGATTCTGGATGAAGCTACATCATCTATTGATACCCGTACTGAGAAGATTGTTCAGGAAGGTATGGATAAGCTCATGCATGGTAGAACAACCTTTGTAATTGCGCACAGACTTAGCACAGTTAAGAATTCAGATTGTATCATAGTTCTGGAGCAGGGACGTATTGTAGAAATGGGTAACCATGACGAACTAATAGCCAAGAAGCAGCGTTACTATCAGCTCTACACAGGTAACAAGCCAGAAGAAATAGCATAAATTTATGTCGCATTAATTAAGGAGTTGTGCATTTTTTAACTCAGTCGGGGTACAAGCTCCGACTGAGTTAAACGCTCCGCGAGGATGCGCACGGATTCGGACAGGAATTTGTCTGCTGAAGCAGACCCGAATCCGGCGCTCAAGACTCGCGAGCGAGTCTTGACATAAAAAAGATCGTCACATTTACAAGCAAGATTGTAATGTGGCGATCTTTTCTGCGCTATGGATGCGCATTCTTTGTTATAGCTTAATTGTTAGCTATTAAGCAGCTTTATTTTTCTCATTTATTTTTTCAAAATATGCCTTTGTTTCAGAAGCTACAACTCCGCTTAGGGCTAATAAAGCTATAAGGTTTGGAATAGCCATCAGACCGTTTACGATATCGGCGATTGTCCATACAGCGCTTACTGTCATATAAGGTCCAATGAATACGCAGAGGATGTAGATCCATCTGTATGTCTTAACAACTTTGCTGTTATCGTTTGTGAGATATTCAAGGCATCTCTCTGAATAGTAATCCCAACCAAGGATTGTTGTGAATGCAAAGAATACAAGGCAAACCATGAGGATGAATGCTGAGAATTGTGCAGGGAATGGAAGACCATTCTGGAAAGCAAATGTTGTAACAGCAGCACCTTCAAGTCCGTCTACCTGCCATGCACCAGTGATAACGATTGCAAGACCTGTCATAGTACAGATGATAAGTGTATCGATTACAGTACCAAGCATGGATACAAGACCCTGCTGAACTGGTTCATCAACCTTGGCAGCAGCTGCAGCAATAGGAGCAGAACCGATACCAGCTTCGTTTGAGAAGATACCTCTTGCGATGCCTTTCTGCATAGCTATTATCATAGCACCAAGAGCACCACCTGCGGCAGCTCTGAGTCCGAATGCTCCCTGGAAAATCTGAACGAAAGCATCTGGAATCTTAGTGATATTGAGAACCAGAATAAGAATACCACATACAATATAGAGGATAGCCATAAATGGAACTACTACCTGTGCAACAGATGATATTCTCTTAAGTCCTCCGATAAGAACAAGTGCAACGCAAACTGTGAGGATTATACCTGAAATAACAACACTCCAGGAATAGTCCATTCCAAATATTGAAACTGTATTAGTGATTTCTGGATCAAAGAAACCTCTTACAGCAGATGTAATACCATTAATCTGAGAGAAAGTACCGATTCCGAAAAGTCCTACCATTACTCCAAATACTGAGAAAATCTTAGCAAGCCATTTCCAATTAGCACCCATACCTTTTTCTATATAGTAGAAAGGTCCACCGATAATATGACCATCTTCGGCAACAGTTCTGTATTTGACAGCCAGCATACACTCAGCGTATTTAGTAGCTGTACCAACAAGAGCTGCAAGCCACATCCAGAATAGAGCACCAGGACCACCTGCACATATAGCAGTTGCAACACCTACGATGTTACCAGTTCCGATTGTTGCAGAAAGAGCTGTACAAAGAGCTGCAAAGCTTGATACTTCACCCTTTTTCCCACTCTTGTCATTTTGGAACATGAGTTTGAAACCTAAGCCGATTTTGGCGAACTGCATTCCACGAAGACGAATTGTGAGAAGCAGACCGGTGAACAGAATCAGTACAATGAGAGGGATTCCCCAAACAAGATCATCAACTGTTCCTAAGAAACTGTTAATTGAGTCTAACATTTTAAATCTCCCTTATGATATAGAATATTTGTTAACGGACTTTAGTGAATTAAAATACTAAAGCCTTTTGAATTATATAGGAAATAAAATTCATATGCAATACAATACTTTTTTAAAATATAGAATGATATGAATTAAGATTATGTTTTTTATCTACATATATTCTTATATGATGATAAAATATAATTGTAATTCTGTGTTTATATATTTTTTAGCATAGAAAAACAGAATAATGAGGGGATGAAAAAATGAATGAAAGGTTTGTAGATAGGCATAATTCATTAATTATGGTTGTGATTAGAGTGGTTTTCTGGACTGCTATGATACAGCTGGCTGCATTTCTTATTGTTGCAGGAATATTTTTTTACAGAGAAGTCACCAAGATATATGATGATATGGATGAAAATATAGCTCATGAAGCTATAACAATTATTGATGACAAAGAGATACAGATGCTATCAAACGATTGCAACATCATATTAAATAAAATTAGTTCTACAAATAATCCAAAGGTACTGTACGACGCAGATAGTAAAGGTTTTATAGCTAATTTCAAGAGCATAATGGATACGCAGGAGTATCAGGATGTCTGGAACAGGCTTAATACAATTAGATCTAATACTGCAAGTACAGCGCTTGATCTGATAATTATATATCCTGAATACAATGTTGGCATGTATATTATGGATGCCAGTGATGTAAATGTATTGCCATGTGGAGAGATATTTGAACTTGATATGGACAAATATTACGACAAATCCACTAATACACTTAAAGGGTTTTATTCTCAGTCTGCTAAGTATGGAAGTCTTAGAACTAAGGCAATTCCTGTATATAGTAATGTAGAAGATGGAATATATACATTTCTGTCCTCGGATATTCCAACTAATGTAATTAATGCGAGGGTAAGATCGTTTATATTACAGGGAGCATTTATAGCACTTGTAAGTGTACTTGTAATTTCGTGTATTGTTATATTCGAACTTAGAAAAGATATGATTCGTCCTATGCGCACTATAATTGACGCGGCAGACAGATTTGTCGATGGATATGAGATAAGAGATATTCACAAAAAGGACACTAACATTTTTGAAAAAATAGATTCAGGTAAAATTACAGAAGTCAAAAATCTGGCGAGTGCCCTTAGGAGCATGGAGCTGGAAATGAACTCATATCTGGCAAATCTTGATTCCATAACAAGAGAAAAAGAGAGAATCAGTACTGAGCTCGATGTGGCAAGGAAGATACAGGCAGAATCTCTTCCTAGTATATTCCCGCCATTTCCTGAAAGAGATGAGTTTGGAATATATGCAACTATGACACCGGCCAAAGAAGTTGGTGGAGATTTCTACGATTTCTTCTTTATAGATGATGATCACCTTGCTCTTGTAATTGCAGATGTTTCCGGTAAGGGAGTACCTGCAGCAATGCTGATGATGGCATCCAAGATTCTCTTACAGAACAGGGCGATGCTTGGAGGAACACCTTCAGAGGTTCTGGGATTTGCCAATGAGCAGCTATGTACACATAACGTAGAGGATATGTTTGTGACTGTATGGTTTGGTATCTACACAGTTTCTACAGGTGAAGTTATAGCATCGAATGCAGGTCATGAATATCCAGTAGTTATGGACGAAAATGGCGATTTTGTACTGATGAAAGACAAGCATGGTCCGGTACTAGGAGCTATGGAGGGCATTAAATACAAGGATTATACATTTACACTTAAGCCTTCAGAAAAGTTATATATATATACAGATGGTGTAACTGAGGCAACTGATAATGATAATAATTTATGGGGCGTAGATAATATGCTAAATGCGCTCAATAGCGTAAAGGGCGAGAGCGCGGAAGAGATTCTGCAGAAGATAACTGATTCAATTGATGAATATACAAGAGGCGTTGCGCAGTTCGATGACATAACTCAGTTGTGCATTGAGAGAGTCAGATAAAAGGGGAATAGTATGAAAGAGATGACATTAAAGGCTAATGTAGATAATTTGTCCAAGGTAATGGAATTTGTTGATGGTGAGCTTGAGAGCTCAGGGTGCAGCATGAAGTCCCAGATGCAGATAGAGGTTGCGGTTGAGGAGATATTTGTAAATATTGCAAATTATGCATATGGGGATGTGCAGGGAGATGTAGTTATAACAATCGATATAACGGATTCTGATGATGGTCAGGGACAAAAAGCCGTTATCTCTTTTGCAGATAAGGGTATTGCCTATGATCCGCTTAAAAAGGAGGATCCGGATGTTACATTATCTGCCGAAGAGAGAAGTATTGGAGGCCTTGGGATATTCCTTGTAAAAAAGAGTATGGACAATGTAAGTTATGAATATACTGACGGTCAGAACATACTCAGAATAGAGAAAAATCTGTAAGAAAGTGATTCAAGTGGCAAATAGGCCCTTCGACGAAGTCGATTTCAATTGGCCTATTTGCATGACTTTTGGAACGAAGGGACAAAAAGACATGGATTTTAAATATGTGCGAATTCAGGGAAAAGAGATTGCCTCTAATACGATGTATGCCAAGGGCGTTTTTAGCATGTGCTGGAAATTAATTCAGGAAGATAATGTGGAAGAAGAGGATGCAGATTTATTCAGAGAGATAGATGCATGGTTTGCAGAAAATCTGCCATTTCCTGAACCATGTAAAAACAGGGAGCATGCAGTATGTTTTTTTAAGACAGAGAATTCAGAGGAAGTGCTGAAAATGATTCGGCCTGCTCTATGGCTTCTTGAAAAATATAATCATCCATATTTCGTAGTCTATACCAATACTCCTGGAGAGATCATCTATGAAGATAAGTATCAGGTAGTGGTTAAGACTGATTATGAGTTTGTAATAGAAGAAATAAAAGATTCATATCTGCCATATAATCCTGACAGCCTTTAGGAATGAGGGTATAATTAAATACTGTAAGCTCTTGTTATAAATGTGGGTTATAATTTGAAAGGTATTTAACTCAGTCGGGGTACAAGCTCCGACTGAGTTAAACGCTCCGCGAGGATGCGCACGGATTCGGACAGGAATTTGTCTGCTGAAGCAGACCCGAATCCGGCGCTCAAGACTCGCGAGCGAGTCTTGACTAGAATTTTTAGGATAATAAAGGATAAACTGATATGAGTACTTCATTTATATATTTAGATAACGCGGCTACTACGCGTACAGCACCGGAAGTTGTGGATTATATGTTACCTTATTTTGGTGAGGAATATGGTAATCCCAGTACGGTTTATGGTCTTGGTGGCAGGGCCAAAAAGGCTGTAAGGATGAGCAGGGATATAATTGCAAAGGCTATAAATGCAAGTTCTGAAGAGATATTTTTTACATCAGGAGGAACAGAAAGTGACAACTGGGCACTTATAGGGGCGGCTGAGATGTTAAAGGATAAGGGCAATCATATAATTACTACATCCATTGAACACCATGCAGTATTAGAAAACTGTGAATATCTAAGGAATAATGGTTATGAAATTACTTATATTCAGCCGGATAATACAGGCAGAATAGACCCTGAAGCTATCAAAAAGGCTATAAGGCCAGAGACTATTCTGATATCAGTTATGATGGCCAATAACGAAATAGGAATAATAGAACCTGTTGCCAAAATCGGTGCTATTGCCAGAGATAATGGAATACTATTTCACACAGATGCAGTACAGGCTTTTGGGCATATTGCAATAGATGTAGATGCTATGAATATCGACATGCTCAGTGCTTCGGGACATAAATTGAATGGACCAAAGGGTATAGGATTTCTCTATATCAGACAGGGTATTAAGATGGATGCCTATATAAGAGGAGGCGGACAGGAGAGAAGAAGACGTTCTGGAACTGAAAATGTTCCTGGGATAGCCGGATTTGGCAAGGCTACAGAGCTTGCAATTGATAATATGGAAACAGAACAGTCAAGAATTACTGAGCTAAAAAATCATATGGCTGAGAGAATACTGGCTGAAATTCCTGGAGCTGTTATAAATGGCGGCATAGGAGATGAATACCTTCCAGGAATACTAAATGTCAGATTTGATGGTAAGCAGTCTGAGACCACCATGATCATGCTGGATATGCAGAATATATACTGTTCAGCTGGATCTGCCTGTTCTACAGGTTCCATAGATGTATCACATGTATTAAAGGCCATAGGAATCTCAGATAGTGATGCGCAGACATCGCTTAGATTCAGCATCGGTAGATATAATACTCTGGCAGAAATAGACATGGCTGTAGATGCACTTTCAGGCATTATGAATGGAAGAAGATAGTAGTTACTTCAGAACCGGAAGAGTAACATCATAGTCATCTGAAGAATCTTCGCTTATTATCTGCCACTGGGTAACGGTATAATATTTGCCGTAGGCTTTTGGATTATCATTTAGAACAATTGTAACTACAAGGCTTTGAGATTCATTTATCTCAAAGCTTTTTGTCTGGCTCTCACCTACAAGGCTTCCGCCATTGGAGAGCATATTATCTGTAGCAGCAAGATAGGCATTTGCTTCATGAACAGCTTCATAGTAAGCTGTATTTTTTTCTTCTAATTTGTGAGTCAGTTTGTTGTCTGCACTTGAATTGACCATGGAGAGAGTCGCAAATGATACGAGACTTACTACCATGAATATAAGCAGAACGGAGGATGCACCTACATGTGTACTGAAATTAAATCTTTTTTTCACAGGTCCTCCCTTCCCAGATAATAATCTGTATCTAGTGAATATATTATGTAGTCTTCTGAATCAGGCAGACTATCAACTACTTGTTCTGTTACAAGACGGATATCCAGAATGACAATATTGGCAGCTATTGCAGAGGAATCCTCGGATATCGCTGAGCTATAGGAACTAACATCTGAATATATATCATTTGCAGACTTCTTACTAATAGTCATAAGAGCCTCGTACTGGGCTTGTTCTGGAATGGTTTCACCTGATGGATATTCAATGAGATTCCAGTCCTTGTCAAAAAAGAAGAGAATAGTAGTTGACTCATCTACTGTATCCTGGACTTCTACAGCATGCTCTTTAAATACATGCATTATCTGATCAGTATTACCGTGTGCACCATAAAAAGTCTCAGCAAGATTCTGACTCCAGACGATTGCTTCATTGTGATTGACAGACTCGTCAGAAATAATGTGCGCATTAGCAAAGAGCTGGATGCAGATTGCACTAGCTACAGAAAAAAACAATATGGAAATAATCATCTCCATCAAAAAGAGACTGGACCTTGAATGCACTTCATGGTTCATGCTGTATTACTCCTTGCTACTATGTACTGTAATATACATTTCTAGTTCTTCACCATCAGTTCTTGTTATGGTTATCTTGTATAACGTATTAAATGGCTGCTCTATTGTAAAATCAGATATTTCTACAATTTTTTGACCTGCTGCAGGAATGATACCTGTAGCATTCTCATTCATCATAAGTTCTGTCAGATATCCGTTATAGGAATACAGGTATGTATAATAGGTTTCACCATTTACTTCTGATTTAAGCCTAAGAGCAGGGATACTGCCAAAACTGGCAGCTTCGATGTTGCCATTTATGTCTGCCTGGCGTATTTTCTCTGATATATAGGCAAAAGAGGTCCTGCTGTCGTAGTTCTGTGACATCAGATTTACATTTCTGCGGTAGATGCTGGCACCAAGTGCAATGAGCGTTACAGCAGAAAATGCAAACAGAAATACAAGAGCTACTACAAATGCGATATCTACAATATGTCGTTTTCCTCTTATAATATTCTGGTTTTCTTTCATGATTACTACCTGATAAGTATTATTGTCACGTCTGGGTACAGATTAGACGCAATTGGCTGATAATCTACAAAAAAGGTACTTTCATCATATGTAAGGCCGTAATGATCCTTAATATATTCAAGACTTGGAGGATAAGCACCTTCAAGGGCATAACACTGGGCGATATCACGGCCTATAGCATT
>CAMJFD010000154.1 GCA_946404845.1 uncultured Butyrivibrio sp.
AACATTTTTGTTTGTTGTACGTTATTAGGTATCAGCATTACTTTTATTGCCTTTACCATTATTCAATTGTCCTTTCTTATAAAACTAAACATAACTTTATATACTTTTATAAGATTTACCTAACAATTAATTACCTCCGTTTCAGTCTTATGAGTAATTTCTGAGTTGATTATATCATATATAGAGGTAAAAACAAACATACTTTCCGAACATTTTTTCGGAAAATTTGTTCGAAAAGTGTTGACAACAGAATATGTGTTCGGTATATTATATATAGAACGGTTGTTCGGAATAAGTGTTCGGATAATATGTTCGATTAAACTGAATTGTAATGATTATAGAACTTATAAATGCACAAATGAATGTAACGATGCAACGGCTTGTTAATTGTAAGTATTGTAAGTGTTAAGAGATGGATTTGAGATGATGCGGGCTACATGCATTATTACATTTGGAAATGGGGAATGAGATGAGTGAAGCAATGATGGCAGCAGCAAAGTTATATAATGATCCAAGATATCTTAGCAGAAGTGAAATCAGAATCAGAAATAACAGAATGAGAAGAGAGAGATTATATAGAAGAACAATTACTATCATAACAGTAACTCTTTTTGCAATTTCACTTTTATGCCTGCTTGCAGTCACATCTATTAAATCTGACGCCCAGAAGGCAGGACAGGATGATTACAAGTACTATAAGACAATTTCTGTAAATACTGGTGACACATTATGGACAATTGCCAGTGAGAACATTTCATATGCTCATTATAAGGATGTTAATGCTTATATAGATGATATCAAATCTGTAAATAATATGAGAGGAAATGATATCAACCAGGGAACAAGTCTTATCATTCCATATTATTCACAGGAACTTAAATAAGGCAGTATGCAAAAGGTGGCATGTCGTACAGTATATTCACCCCTCATCTAGTGCGTTGTCACACTGCATTATTAATACTATATTATTTGCAATGGCAAGGATTGATGAACATCCTTGCCATTTTTCATGTAGTAATTGATTTTTGCTTTTCTAACTGTCATGGTAAAGACACATTCAAGGACTTCATGAATTTTAAGTACCGGCCCCGTCAATTATTGGATATAATAATGAATAGAGAAATAAATAACAAATTATCTAAACCACAACAGACAAGGACAATAATATGGCATTATACGCATTAGGTGACATGCACCTTTCATTTCAGTCAGACAAGAATATGGACATATTTGGAAGGGTGTGGCACAAGCATGAAAAGAAAATAGAGAAGAACTGCAATAAACTTATAACTGATGAGGATACATTTGTAATAGTGGGAGACCACACCTGGGGACGAGATCTTGAGCATTGCCATGATGACCTGGAGTTTATATGTAATCTGCCAGGACGCAAGATTATGCTAAGGGGCAATCATGATATGTTCTGGAATCCCAAGAAAACGGAGAAATTAAATGCCTTATACAAAGACAGACTTTATTTTTTGCAGAACAATTTTTATCCATATGGAGACTATGCTATTGTTGGAACAAAGGGTTACTGCTATGAAGGTAAGGATACAATAGAACATGCAGATATGCTGGTCGACAGAGAGATTAAGAGACTTAGAAAGTCATTTGATGCAGCAACTGAGGCGGGATATGACAAGTTCATTATGTTCCTGCATTATCCGCCAACTAATATATTTGAAAAGAAGAGTAAATTCACAGTTATTGCTGAAGCCTACGGTGTTGAGCAGGTGATCTATGCACATTGCCATGGTAAGGACAGATGGAATGATAGTATTCTGGGCATGAATAATGGTATTAAATATAGCCTTGTATCTGGCGATTTCCTTGATTTTAAGCCTGTTAAAATAATGGATTAAAAAAGTTCAAACTAATCGATTTTTAAAGTGTTTTAATGATAAAATAACACCTTAATAAAATTTTTATATTTTTTATAATTATATTATCAACACATTTTCTTATTTAGGGGTGAAGAATACATGCAACAGAATATTTTTGATGCTTCATATTCTAAGAGAATTAGAAAGTATATGAAGAGCTGTTCAGAGGAGATATCTGAGACTAATTTATCAATGCAGTATCAGATGATTATCTGTATTTCAGTTATTTATATTGTATTATTAACTGCCGCCATTCTGTTACTTAATGATTTTAATCTGCATCCGGTATATTTTGGCATGATACCGATACTACTTGTATTTGGTATAATAGCGCATGTACTTCGGAATTCATCCAAGGTCAATTCCAAGCTGATCAGGAGAGAATGTATCGCATTCTACATCTTGCTGATGGTCGAAGTTATTCTTACGGACGTCATTCCATACAGGGAGAGTAAGTCATCACTTATTCCTATGGTAATGATTACTTTTTCTGCGCTTTATATAGACTATTACTATGTCTATGTATTCGTGGATTTGGCGCTGCTTGTGGCATATAGTATCCTGGTTTTCTTCTGGAAAATCCCCGAAATAGCTTATTCTGATATTTTTGATTGCTTTTCAGCCTTTATTATTTCCATGGTAATGGCATATATAGTGCTTGGCATTAGGGCCAAACAAGGTAAGATCACAACGGATCTTAGAGAAAAATCCAACACAGATTATCTTACTGGACTTCTTAACAAGGAAGCTTGTGAGACAACAGTTTCTGAGTATATAACCAGAAAGAGTCCTGATAATATCTGTGCACTTATTCTAATTGACATCGATAATTTTAAGAGTGTCAATGAGAAACTTGGTCATAATGTAGGAGATGAGTTCCTGGCACATGTAGGGCGTATTCTGAGACACACATTTAGAACTAATGATATCATCGGCCGAATTGGCGGTGATGAGTTTATGATACTTGTTAGAAGGATTCCTGGTAATGAAGACATTCTTAGTAAGAGATGTGACCAGATTCTTGCAGCTATCAGTGATTATAAGGTAGAAAAAGGCTGGAACTTCAGTTGCAGCATAGGCGTAACAGTTGATAAGGGCAGACATTCTTATGAACAGCTTGTAAGACTTACAGATGATGCTCTTACACTTGCCAAGATCAGAGGTAAGGACTGCTATGTTAAATGGAACGCAGATGACAAAAAATATGAGAAAGATACTAAGGTTCTCCTCATATCCAGCAATAATACAGGTGATGCCGAGTCTATGATCAAGCTCTTTAAATATGATTATGACGATATAATTGTTGCAGATAATGCCAATGATTCATTGAATCTCCTAAGCCAGCATGTTGATAATATTACAGGTATAATCCTTACGCTTGAGAAGTCGGAAACTGATAATATCGATATGCTCAAATTCATCAAGCACAGATCAGCATATGCGCATATTAACGTTGTAGTGGTTACAAATGATAATGCTATTAACCTTGAAGCTGTTAAGATGGGTGCTATTGGAGCATTTTCAAAGCCATTTAGAGAAGAGAATCTCAAGAAACTCATAGGATAAAAAGATAGGATAGAATAAATATTATAATTGGTAATAAATATAAAAAACCACGTAGAAAAAAGTTTTGAGCATCTAAATGTTATATACAAAATAATGCATGGGAGGCATTTACATGGACATGAAGGTTTCTGATCTTACATCTGTTACACAGGCAATGAGTGCACTTGGAACAACTAATTCTACAGTAGCAGGGCTTATAAATAGCCTTTCTACAGATTCTAGTGCTACAGGCACAGATACATCTGCAATCAGTACTTTTTCTACATTGTTACAGAAGTCTATTGAACAGATGACAGATAACGGAACTATTGATGAAGATGCGGCAACAGAGCTTGTAAGTGCTATAGATACAGCTGCTGCAGCTGCAAAGAGTTCTTCAGAAGCTCTTGATTCTACACAGGAGGACAATACTTATTATCAGCTGTATAGAGAGCTTCTTAGTTCATCGACAGGACGTGCCAATATACAGGATATTGCAGCTGATTCACTTACAGGAATCATATTTGATACAGACAGTAGCTCTGCTGGTATTGATAATTTCAATTCACTTTTGGGCGCACTTGGATCAATAGAAATTTCAGATACGCTAAAAAAACTTAATTCTGAGAAATAATTATTTATCCCATTCTTCTAATAATAAAAACCCTTATAAGTATGTTTTTGACTATCAATTTACATCATACTTATAAGGATTTTTCTTTATATTTACCTCAATAAACTTTAATACTTTTTTGATAATTTATAGAACGGTATTATGATAAACTAAAATAAATAATACTATGAGTATACTGTTATGAGGGGAAATATGAGACTTAAGAATCAATCTACTAAAATTAAACATGAATTTTTGATACTTTCTTTGATTCTGGCTGTAGTATCTATATCTATGCTTATTTATAATTTTAGCGTTGCAGAAAATGCTAATCTTACAAATGAAATAGTAGAACCGGCTAATCCAGATTATCATGTACTGTTCATCTCATCATATTCCCCTGTCTATGAAACATACGAATCTCAGATCGCCGGCTTGGAAAATGGCTTGTACAAGAACAATATCACCTACGATGTAGTTTCTATGGATACCAGAAATTATGGATCCAGAGAAGATTCTGAAGATTTTTATGAGTTTCTATCTAAACGCTTTGCCAAGAATAATGTTCATTATGATGCCATACTTTTAGGTGATGATTCTGCGCTTACATTTGCGATGGCACATCAAAGTGAGTTATTCAATAATATACCTATGATTTTTTTTGGCGTTAATGATCAGAACCTGGCTAACAGAGCAGTCAGGAACCAGCATATAGCTGGCTTTTTAGAAAAAACATATCTTGAAGAGACTATAGATACTGCTATTAAGCTTAAGCCTGAAGCAAAAAAGGTCACAGCTATTTATGACAGTACGCCAACTGGATCTGCATGTAAACTGTCTTTTTATTCAACAGCATATAGTTATCCAGATTATGATTTTGATGTAATTAATTTTTCATATTATGATCAGGAAGGCTTCAAGAACCAGCTTTCCAAGATTGGCGATGATACTATTTTGATATATATGATTGCTTTTACTGACAAAGATGGTAATTACTATACAATAGCAGATAGTACTGAATTTATAGTAGAGAATACCAATGTACCTGTATTTAGAAATTTCAAAGGTGGTGAAGGCCAGGGAATTATAGGCGGAACTCAAATGAATTTTTATGAACAGTGCGAGAATGCAGCCCTTCTGGTTACTGATATCTTAAATGGCAAAAAAGACATTTCTAAGATTGGGCTTGATGATACCACTACCGGTTTGTCGATATATGATTATAATGTGCTCAAAAAGTATGGGCTTAATATTGATAAGTTACCTGAAGATGCAGTTATCTATAATTTGCCATTCAGCTTTTTTGCAATGCATAAGGATATTATTATCCCAACTTTAATATTCGTTCTGGCACTGATTCTGGCAATAATTTCATCACAGCTGAACTTTGCACATGTTAAAAAGTACAATCTGGAACTACAGAATGCTCAATCAGAACTCAAGTATAATGCAGACCATGACAGGCTACTTGATATATATAACAGAAATGCCGCTGAGAGTAAGCTTAATGAACTGCAGGAATCCAATACCAGATATTCAGTAATGCTGATGGATATTGATAATTTCAAGTCAATAAATGAGACTTATGGACATGAGACTGGCGACAGATACCTGTATCATGTTGCAAAAGGGCTTAAAAAATATGCATTTAACAATAACTATTTTATAGCAAGATTTGGCGGTGATGAATTCATTATGATTCTGCCAAATACAGAACTAAATGAAGACAGTCCGCTTCCAAATGAGATTGAATCGATATTCCAGTACCCAATGACAGTTGGAATGGAACAGTTATCATCTACAGCCAGCATAGGTATAGTGAATTCTGATGAACAGTTCAAGCCATCACAGATGTTTGTAAATGCAGATATGGCTCTTTCTGCAGCCAAGGCTAAGGGCAAAAACACCTTTGCTATATTTGAAGGTGAAATGGTACAGAAGGTTGTTAATATTAATAATACAAGAGCTAAAATTGTTGATGCTATTGAGAATAATGGATTCTACATGTTGTATCAGCCTAAGGTTGATGCAAATACATTAGATGTAGTAGGCTATGAGGCACTTGTTAGAATGAAGGACAGCACCGTTTATCCGGGTGTATTCATTCCTGTTGCCGAGTCATCAGGCCTTATTGGCAAAATAGGTCGTATCACAACTGAACTGTCAATCAAGCAGCTGGCAAAGTGGAGAGAAGAAGGCATAGAGTTAAAACCAATATCAGTTAACTTCTCCAGCAATCAGCTAAATGATTATGGATATATTAACTTCCTTAAGTCCAAACTCCTTGAATACAGAATTGATGCAAGCCTTATTGAGATAGAAATTACCGAGGGACTGTTCCTGCAAAAGTCATGGCAGACAGAGAAGCTTTTCGACCAGTTCCAGAAAATGGGTGTTAAATTGCTAATGGATGATTTTGGAACAGGATATTCATCACTTAGTTACCTTACTTATATTCCTGTTGATATCTTAAAGCTTGATAAATCGCTTGTAGATACATATCTTGTAGAAGACAAGGACTTTTTTATCAGGGATGTTATCAACCTTTCACATGATCTGGACAAGAAGATCATCATCGAAGGTGTTGAGGAATACTGGCAATACGAAAGACTTAAAGAGTTCGGTGCAGATGTCATTCAGGGTTACTACTTCAGTAAGCCTCTGGCACCAGATGAAGCCAAGAATTTCAAGGTTGAGCTAAAAAAATAATAATTAACAATATATAGAAAACTAAAGAAACTTAAATGTTATCCTTAAGACATCTTAAGGTTTGATAAAGTCTCCTTTTATTTTTCTGAATTAGACTATGTAACATCGAAAGCATGATTTGATCCAGAAATATAAAAGGAGTTTTTTTATGAGCAAAAAAATTGACCTAAGTAAACTAAAAAGTAAGAAGATGTTATGCATCTCAGTTGCAGTAGCTATTCTATTAACAACAGTACTCGGCATAGTAATTAAATATAATAGCAAAGCATATGAAGATACATCGGTTCCTACTCTCAATACAACACCTGTTGTAAAACAGGATCTTCAGAAAACGATAAGTGTATCTGGAACTATTTCAAGTGCAGCATCATATACAGTAACTTCTGAACTAAGTGATCTTGAAGTTACTGAAGTTAAGGTAAAAGTCGGAGATACAGTTAAAAAGGGAGATGTCATAGCACAGCTCGATACAACCAGCAGTCAGAACTCTCTTGATATTGCAAAAAAGACTCTGGAAGTGACACAGACTAAGGACAGTCTCGATGTTGCGCAGGCGCAGAGAAGCTATGACAATACCAAAGAAACAGCAGAAGTTGAGGCATCAAGAGCCGCAGATGAAGTAAAAAAGGCAACAGATAATTACAACAAGTCAGTTGATGAGCAGACTAAGGCAAAAAATACACTTACAAGTGCTAACGAAGATCTTAAAAGTAAGCAGGATGCAGCAGCTGCTGCCAAGCAGGAAGCAAAAGATGCATCAGATGCAGCAGAAGCTGCTAATGATAAGTTGACAGACCAGCAGGGCAAATTACAGGATCTGCAGACAGAATTATCAAGTGTTGAAACAGTTTCAAGCACAGACGTTGATGCTGCTAAAGCCAAGGTTGAATCTGCAAAGTCAAGCCTTGATGCAGCAAACGGTACAGTAACAGATAAGCAGAGTGCTGTTGATAGTGCACAGACAATATATGACCAGCAAAAAGGTATAGTTGAAAGTGATATTTCTGGCAAAGAAGCAGCAATGAATGAAGCTAAGTCACAACTTGACAATGCTACAGATGAAACAAGGCAAGATCTTCAGAAAGCATATGATTCTGCCAAAGAAGCATATGAAAGTGCTAAGTCTAATAACAATCTTGAATCATTAAAGAGTGATCTTGAAAAGGCTAAAACAGATCTTGAAACTGCCAAAGAAAAAGTTGTTTCATGCCAGAATAATCTAAATGAAGCTAATACAACATATGATTCATTAAAAAGTAAATATGATAAAGAGCAGAGTAAAAAGGACAAGATACAGAAAAAGATAGATAAAGTATCTAAAAAAGTTGATAAAGCTCAGGATAATTATGATGATGCTAAAGATATAGCAGA
>CAMJFD010000155.1 GCA_946404845.1 uncultured Butyrivibrio sp.
ATATCTTACTATGTAAAGAAAACCATTTATGTTAATGGAAAAAACAAGGATCTGGTAGTAAAAAGATTAGGCTCAGAAAAATATATCTGTGAAACCTATGGCGTCGATGACGCCAAGGCCTGGGCAAAAGAACAGGTTCGTCTGATGAATGAAGCTGAAAAGGAGGATGTTGCAAAATTCAGCATAGATCTTTGCGCCGGAACCGATCTTGTCCTGGACGAGCAGAGGCGTTTCAATGGAGGATACCTTTTTCTCCAGGATATTTATTATGAGCTCGGACTACACAAAATATGTCGTGCCATCTCTGGCAGGCATTCCTTTGAGTACGATCTCAACGACATACTCTCTCGGCTCATCTATACACGTATTCTCTATCCTTCATCAAAGATGAGCAGTTTTGAAGAGTCCAAACGTTTCATAGAGCAGCCATCTTTCGAGCTGCATGATATTTACCGTGCTCTGTCTGTAATAGCTGAAGAATCCGACTACATCCAGAGTCGTCTCTTCAAGAACAGCACTGCAATCCAGAAAAGAAATACGCAGGTTATCTACTATGACTGCTCAAACTTTTACTTCGAGACAGATTCCGCTGAAGATGATAAGCAGTTTGGCCATAGCAAAGAAAACCGTCCGCTTCCCATCGTAGGAATGGGATTGTTCATGGATGGTGATGGAATCCCCATCTCATTTTCAATCTTTCCCGGAAACAGGAACGAGCAGATGACAATGATCCCACTGGAAGAAAAAATGCTCTCCAAGTTTGATATGTCGAAGTTTATTGTCTGCACCGATGCAGGACTGTCTTCTGCAACTAACAGGGTGTTCAACTCATATGATGGTGAAGATGGCATGCGCGGTTATATCACAACCCAGCCAATCAAAACACTCAAAGCATTCCTTCAAAAATGGTGCATGGAAGACGATGGATGGACACTTGATGGAGACAGTTCAGAAAAGGAATATAAAATATCAGAGCTTGATGACGAAAAGGACAAAGACAAGATTTTCTATAAGACCAGATGGATCAGGGAAGAAGGTCTTGTTCATACAGAAAACGGTGACAGAAAGCAGACCATCGAACAGAAACTCATAGTGTCTTACTCGCTCAAATATCGTGACTTCCAGCGTCATGTCAGAGAGGGACAGATTGAGCGCGCAATGCGCATGGTTGAATCCGGAGAGAAAACAATAAATAAGAAAAGGCACAATGATCCGAAACGTTTTATAAAAACAGATTACGCAACCAAAGAAGGTGAAGTGGCCGATATCTCAGCAAGCTATATAGATGATTCTGTCATTGCTGATGAAGAAAAATATGATGGCTTCTATGCTGTATGTACAAATCTCGATGAAAGTGTGAGTAACATCGTAAAAGCCAACAAACGCAGATGGGAAATCGAGGAATGCTTCAGGATCATGAAGACAGACTTTGAAGCGCGTCCTGTATATCTTAAGCGTCAGGACAGGATCCTTGCACACTTCATTACATGCTTCATTGCACTGATCGTATACCGTTACATGGAGAAAAAACTGGATAACAAGTATACAATCGATCAGATAATCCCTACGTTGCAGGAAATGGACTTCATGAAATACGAAGGGAAAGGCTACCAGCCCACATATACCAGGACATCACTTACCGATGCCCTTCATGGTGCATTTGGGTTCTGCACCTCCAAGCAGATAGTCCCGATAGCAAAGATGAGAAACATCATCTCCAATACAAAGAAATAAAAAGGAAACCAGTGGCTGACGCCACCGCCATTGAATCAAGGGCGCAAAGCGCCCAATAATCCTTAGTCTGCTTGATTAACAGAATATCTGCCTTCAAATGATTGTCAACCCCATAGCCGCTTTGCGGTGCGCACAGCGCAGGGTTGACCATCATTTGAAGACAGATAACAAAGCAGTCAAGCAGACTAAGGATTAGTACGATAACCTACAGGTATAGAACTTTTAATTCCAGGGCCGGCTGGAGCATAGCGGAGGCCGAGCTTCCTTTTTTGATGACTGCCAACATAAGGATAGCGTAACGTGCATCCGTGAAATTAATAAAAATCCTGTAAGCCGCTACCAGAGCGGTATACAGGACTTTTTTCTTTAAAAAGCTGTCAAAGACAGGAATATGTTAGAGCCTGCACTACCTTTTTTCAAGTCTTTTTTAATTAAAAAATTATGAAGCAAGACCTAACATAGTGAGTCTTTCAAGATTAGATCTTTCAACAAATAAAGTGACCAGAAGCTGTGTTGCTTCGTCATATGCTCTAAATGTTTCTCTTGCTTTTGTCTCCTGACCATAGACCTTCCAATAGCCATTTAGAATGTACTTTTCTCCATCATTTGCCATAAATCCATAAACATCGACAAGTGGATACCCCAGTACTATCCCAAGCTCATGTGGAAATATACCATAACCATTCTGATAACTACTATATCTTACAGACAGTTCATACAGCACTTTATCTACGCAGCAGTTTGAATAGCCCATCTGAATCATAAATAACTTATTCTGACTCTCATTTATATATTCAGATAGCTTTCTTCTGTCATATAACAGCAGAGCTATTTTGCCGTCTTTTCTGGATAAAATATACATTTCTATACTTGTTCCCTCCAGAAATTCGCAAGCTTTTTTATAATCATTTTCATCTATTACCAGCAGATTGGAAATCTTAAGGCCTGCAAGTAATGGTGCACAATGATAAATTATCAGATGTCTGATATCCTTCCAATTAAGCTTAGAATACAAATCTATGCTCATCCCAACAATGCTCTCCCCATTAACATATTATTTAGGTAAAGAGTCGCTTTCGACTCTTCGCGCCCGAGCGGTATTGCGTAGTAGTTTCCATTAAATAAATAAGGACTGCCAAAATTACAGCAGTCCTCTTATAAGCAAGCAAATTAAGCCTTAGCAAGTGTCTGGCCAAAGCTCTCACATTCTGCAAGGGCATCAGCATCTGGCTCGTTATTAGCCATGAGGCCTTCACCTGTAATTACGTTTGCACCTGCTGCAGACATTCTGTCTACCCAGTCACGCATCCACTGGCCATCACCCCAGCCATATGAACCAAAGAGACCTACCTTCTTGCCACTGCAAAGACCTTCATAATCGCATATGAATGGCTCAACGATAGACTCTTCGAGAACTTCTGCACCCATAGCTGGACATCCAAGAGCTACAACATCAGCTGCTGCAACTGCTTCTGGTGTTGTCTGATCAAAAGTTGTTGTTTCAACTTCTGCGCCAGCTGCCTGAGCACCTGCTGCGATTGCTTCAGCCATCTTTAATGTATTTCCTGAACCTGTCCAAAATACTACCATAACTTTACTCATCTTATATATTCCCCTTTCAAATAACTGTCATCCTAGCTCCTCGACCATACATCTATATGAATGTGATCATATTTTTCTTTTTAAAAGCATATCTGCCGTGATGGCAAGGCACGGCAGATATCAGGTAGGAGATTTCCTATGACTATTTGTATGTCACTTAGCGTAACTGGTTAGTTATCGCTAACAAAATCATGTTAGCATAGAGTAACTTAAAATGCAATAGTTTTTTTCTATAATTTTTATTTATATCCGTATTTAAGGGATTTTTTTTGTTAGCATATGGTAATAGAGTAATAAAAAAGCCATGCAAGTAATTATTATTACCTGCATGGCCTATTTCATAGATTATTAAAGAGTATCTTTCATGAAGGCTTCAAATTCTGCCGCAGCCACTTCTTCATCTTCGCCTGTTATTTCAACAGTAACATAATCATCCATCATAATGCCCAGTCCCAATAAATCCATGAGCTTTGTAGCATCACATTCACCATTTTCACATTTAATGATTATCTTACTCTTATATTTTTTGGCTTCCTCTACCAAAGCATTAGCTGGTTTAGCATGAACACCTACAGCGTCCTGAATTTGATAAATAAAAGACTTCATATAAAATATCTCCCTTCTTATGAGAGATCTGTTCCGTTAGAAGCAATGACTTTTTTGTACCAGTCGAAAGATTTCTTTTTCTTACGCTCTAATGTACCAGTTCCATCATCATATTTATCTACAAATACGAATCCGTAACGCTTAGCCATTTCACCTGTTGATGCACTTACAAGGTCGATGCATCCCCATGTTGTGTAACCGATCAGATCTACACCATCATCGATGGCTTTTCCCATTTCTTCTATATGTTCGCGCAGATAATCGATACGATATGTATCATTTATCGTACCATCATCTTCTATTTTATCATACGCCCCCAAACCATTTTCGACAACCATTAATGGAATCTGATATCTTGCATAGATTTCATTTAATATAAATCTAAGTCCCTTAGGATCAATCTGCCAGCCCCAGTCACTGCTCTTAAGATATGGATTTGGAACTCCGCCCATAAGATTACCTTCTCCAACAGCCATCTTAGGATCAGCACTAGAACATCTTGACATATAATATGAGAATGTAAAGAAGTCTACAGTGCCCTCTTTAAGAATTTCAAGATCACCCGGTTCCATCTTAATCTCTACATTATTCTTTTTCCAAAGCTTTTTAGCAAAATATGGATACTCACCACGTACCATAACATCTCCGCAGTACCAGTTACCCAGCTGCATATCTTCCTGTGCAAGAAGAACATCTTCCGGGTTACATGTATATGGATATGCTGCGCTGATAGCTATCATGTTACCCATCTTGAACTGAGGATATTTTTCATGTGCAAGCTTAACAGCCTTAGCAGATGCAACGAACTGATGATGCAGTCCCTGAAATCTGAGCTGAGGAATATCTACCTGATGCATGAAATCAGTTGTACCTTCATTCAGAATACCAAGTGAGAGGAAATTACCCATTGGCCATGTTCCTGCATTAATTTCATTAAATGTAAGCCAGTATTTTACTTTATCCTGATATCTGTCAAAAATAGCTTCACAATATCTTACAAAGCAGTCGATACACTCTCTTCCTGCCCAGCCATTATATGCCTTTGTAAGAGCATAAGGCATCTCATAGTGAGAAATAGTTACAAGTGGCTCGATATTGTACTTTTTGCATTCATCAAAAACCTTATCATAGAATTCAAGACCTTTTTCATTAGGCTCTGTTTCCATTCCTGATGGGAAAATACGTGTCCAGTTGATAGAAAGTCTGAATACCTTAAATCCCATTTCAGCCATAAGAGCAATATCTTCTGCATAGTGATGATAGAAATCAGTAGCTTCGTGGCTAGGATATAAAACTCCCTTTTCTGTCTCTCTGGTAATTCTCTTTGGAACTTTATGTGAACCATTTGTACACATATCTGAAGTTGAAGGTCCTTTTCCATCTACATCCCAGGCGCCTTCATACTGATTTGCAGCTGTTGCGCCGCCCCACATGAAATCTTTTTTAAAACTCATATTATATAAATTCCTTTCTATAATTACCAAATTTGATTTAGCGCAATGGAGACAGGTAGCTTGCGCATGCCTGCCTCCATCGCTATATATAAGTTTGGAAGTGTTACCAATTACAGAAGAGTAATAAGTTCATCTCCAGCACTTACAGTTGTCTTATCTGTTGGAATAAGATCTGCATAATCCTTAGTATTGTTAACTACTACAGGAGTATCTACCTTATATCCAGCTGATTTGATCTTATCAATATCAAATTCAAGAAGAAGATCACCCTTCTTGACTGTAGCGCCCTGCTCTACCTTCTTAGTAAAGCCGTCACCATTTAACTTAACTGTATCCATACCTACATGGATCAGGATATCTGCACCATTATCTGAGTGAATACCAATTGCATGACCTGTTGGGAAGAAAGATGTAACCTTACCACTTACAGGAGCGTAAATCTTACCTTCTGAAGGAACGATTACAACGCCTTTACCCATTGCTTCTGAAGCAAATACTTCATCAGGAGCTTCTGTAAGAGGCTTAACCTCACCCTTAACAGGAGCTGCAACTACTTCGTTCTTAACTGTTCCACCAGCTACTGTTGGAGCTGATGTCTCTGTCTTCTTAACTGGGCCATCTTTGTAGAAGATCATTTCAGTAATGAATCCAGCGATTACACAAACGATTGAAACGATAACTGCTACGATAGCACCACTTACGTTGTTAGTTGTTGTATTAATATATGCTGTATATCCAAATACACCCATACCAGCCATCTGGTAAGCTTTAACACCGAATGCACCAAGTACACCACCTGCTACACCAGCGATAGCACATGTACGGAAGAAAGGCCATTTCTTAGGAAGAGTAAGACCATAGATAGCAGGCTCTGTTACACCAGCAATACCAGAAATAACTGCAGCTGGAGCAAGGCTCTTAATCTTCTTATCTTTTGTCTTTGCCCAGATACCAAGACAAGCACCTGTCTGTGCAAATGTTGTACCAAACATACCTACAAGTACGATATCTCCGCCAAGTGCCATATTACTCATAGCAATTGGAATAGTTGCCCAGTGGAGACCGAACATAACGAGGATCTGCCAGAAGAAACCAACTACAACACCCATAGCAATTGAACTTACACCATTTAACCAGTTGAACAGTACTGATAGTCCCTGAGCAAGAAGTGATGCTACAGGTCCAATAACAAGGAATGTAAGTGAAATTGTAACAAAGAGTGTTATAAGAGGTACTGTGAATAACTTGATTGTATCTGGTATAAACTTTTTGTACTTCTTTTCAAACCATGCAGCAAATGCTACCGAACAGATTACAGGAATAACTGAACTTGTGTAATCTCCTGAAGCAGGCATTGTTACAGGAATACCAAAGATGTTAGAAATATCATAACCTGCCCCACTTATAACATATGGATAAACCATAGTAAGGCCTATTACAAGACCTTCAAGCTCTGGAAGTTTAAACTTCTTGGCAGCTGTAAGTCCAAGGATTGGTGGCAGGAAATAGAATGATGAGTCAGCAAGTGAATACAGAATATTATATGTTCCACCAGCTCCATCCATAAGTCCAAAATATGTTAGCAGTGACAATATACCTTTCAGAATACCGCAGGCGCACAGAACACCTAGGAATGGTGTAAATACACTTGTTACAATACTTACAAATGCATTAAACAGATTCTGTTTTTCCTTTGGTCCCTCTTCTTCTCCTTCAGGTGCAGCTGCAAGACTCTCCAGATGTCCTACACTGACAACTGCCTGATATACATCAGGTACATGGTTACCAATAACAACCTGATACTGTCCACCGCTCTGCATAACGGTAACAACACCATCTGTCTCTTTCAGAATATCTGTGTTAGCCTTTGATTCATCTTTCAATTTAAATCTTAATCTTGTAACACAATGTGTGATACTGGTGATATTCTGTTTACCACCAACGTTCTGGATAATAATCCTAGCAAGTCCATCATATTTGCTCGCCATATAACACCTCCAAAAATGTTCTGCAGCTTAACTGCGATCTATGCCATCCGGTCCCATTACCGGCTATGACCTGTTAAATAAAAAACCCGGAAATCACATAAGTATGCAAACATAGTCACAGAATTTCTCTGTAAATATTTGTATGCTTATATCATTTCCGGGTTTTGCCGACTCAACGTAACAATCCCAATTGGATGATACATTTCCTACAAAGTACATGCTATTTTCACCTGTTCCTTTTTGAAACAACAACGTCTACTGAGCCCTACCTACAACTCTGTTAATATGAACTGTCAAATAAGATAACTCTTCATCCGTCACATCCGTGTGAATGGCATTTTCCATATAGGTCTTAATCCTTACTGCACAATTATAGCTTTCAGGAAATTTATTTTTTATTATATTATTGAACTCGCCATCGGAGTTCTCATAATACTCTTTTTTTACTGCTCTTTGTATAAAAAACTTTAAATGCGTTACCAGTCTTTCATAAGAAATACTGTCTTCATCAAGTTCTATTTGATACGTATACTTAATTATATTAAGTACATCCTTGATGACTTCTGGAGCCGCAACCACTCCTTTAGGCGGATTACCATCCATTTCAGCATTTACTATATGAAGTGCTATGAAACCAGCTTCATCACATGTAAGATCTACATCTAACTCTTTTTTGATAAGTGCTATTGCATCTTTTCCAATCTCATATTCGTCATGG
>CAMJFD010000156.1 GCA_946404845.1 uncultured Butyrivibrio sp.
TCAGCGAACATTCCTTCAATTTTTTCACCAAGTCCTGCCTTATATAAATCAACTCCAAAAATATCTTCTCTTGTAAGTAATTCTTTGAGGCATCCTGCTTCAGGCTTGTCGCCAAGCTTAATACCACTTACATATTTCTGTAAATCTTCAAGGAATGGATCTGGACTAAGTTCAAAAGTTTCGCCCTCATCATTAACACCCATCAGGTATCTTGCATATCCTGCAATTACAAGTGGAATGTATTTAAGACTATTGATATCAAGGCCTTTTTCACCATATGCCTTAATAGTCTCACCAAAGCGGATAGGCAACTTCTGTGATGTATCAGTTGCAATTCTCTGTGGTGTATCTGGCATAAATGGGTTAGGTAGTCTCTTAGTAAGTACTTCATCAAGGAATTTCTGTGGTTCAACAATTCCAGGATTTACTACTACAGGCATTCCTTCATCGTTACCCATTCTGGTTACGAATGTCTTAAGCAGACCATCTTTCATCTCTTCGCTGATCTTGTCATATCCCATAAGACATCCATAGATTGCAAGAGCTGTATGAAGAGGATTCAGGCATGTACATACCTTCATCTTCTCTACTCTGTCTACTGTTTCTCTATCTGTAAAGATTACTCCGCCTACTTCAAGAGGTGGCCTTCCGTTAGGGAACTTATCTTCTATAACAAGATACTGAGCTTCTTCTGCATTTACGAAAGGAGCTGTATATGTATGCTTGTCAGTAATAATAATATCTGTATCAACAAATCCATCATCCTGAAGCATCTGTCTTACCTTGTCATCAGGTCTTGGTGTAATCTTGTCAATCATGCTCCATGTAAATGAAACCTTGCTATCATCTGTTACATAAGCCTTGAATCCCTCAGGTGCTACTCCGTCAGCAACCCATCTGTCAACATAAGCCATAATTCCATCAAATAACTTATCTCCATTATGTGAGCAGTTATCCATGCTGACCATGGCAATTGGAAGTTCACCTGCGTTATATCTCTCAAGAAGAAGAGCTGCAGCCTTACCCATTGCATGATGAGGCTTTAATGTCTTATCTTCAAAGTCTTTCTGTACAATACCCTGAATATTTCCAGAATTGTCTTTTACGCTATATCCCTTTTCAGTGATAGTAAAACTAGCCATCTGAAGAGAAGGAGCTCTGAAGATCTCAATCATTCTGTTCCATGAAGCCTCGTCATCTGCGTCTGCCTTAACAGATTCTGTAACTGAGCTCACAATCTTTTTATCTATTGTTCCATCAGCCTTTAAGATAACTACAAGGCTCATATTATTATATGGAACATACGCCTTATCTATAATGTCATAGTCAAAACTCTCTGCTACAATTACACCTTTATTAGTCTTCTTAAAATTAATAGCATCCTGAAGAACAGCTGCTGGAAATGCTCTAAAGATGTTACCTGCACCAAAATGAATCCATGTAGGCTCTTTAGATGTATTTGCTCTGATCTCATCCATGTCTGCCTGAGGCACCTGATATCCTTTATCCTGCCATGCTCTAGGATTTAATTCACAGTCTTTTAATCTAAGTTCCATAACTTTACCCCACTATTACTTATTCTTTCTAATTGCCTCAACAAGGCCATTAATATATGCTACTCCAAGTGCTCTGTCATACAGACCATAGCCTGGACGAGCCTGTTCATCCCAGATCATACGTCCGTGATCAGGTCTTACTACGCCGTCAAATCCCATATCATCAAGGGCTTTGACGATTTCATACATATCAAGAGATCCATCTGATGAGAGATGTGAGCTCTCATGGAACATTGTATCTGTTTCAAATTTGATATTTCTGATATGTGCAAAATGAATTCTCTCAGCAATCTTAGGATTTCTGATAATCTTAGGAAGGTCATTATTTCGATTACTTCCAAGAGAACCTGTACATAATGTAAATCCGTTATAAATACTTGGGTTCATCTCTGCAATCTTAAGGAGATCCTCTTCACTTGTTACGATTCTAGGAAGTCCAAATACGCTCCATGCTGGATCATCTGGATGTACACCCATCTTGATCTGATACTTTTCACATGTAGGCATAATAGCATCCAGGAAGTACTTGTAATTCTCCCTAAGCTTATCAGCTGTTACTCCCTTATATTTTTCAAACAGATCCTTGATCTCATCCTTACGGTTTGGTTCCCATCCAGGAAGTACGAATCCGCCAGAATTTTCTTCAATTCTTCTGAACATATCATCTGGGTCAATACCCTTAATTACTTCATCATCATAAGCAAGTGCTGTAGAACCATCTTCAAGTGGCATAGCCAGATCTGTTCTGGTCCAGTCAAAAATAGGCATGAAGTTATAGCAAACCATATGAATATCGTTCTTACCAACAGCTTCAAGTGACTTAATATAATTTTCAATATACTTATCTCTTGTTGGAAGACCTATCTTGATATCTTCATGTACATTGATAGATTCGATACCATCAAGTTTAAGACCAGCCGCCTCTACTTCATCCTTAAGCGCTTTTACCTGTTCAAAAGTCCATTCTTCTCCAGCAGGTACTGTCAAAAGAGAAGAAATTACTCCATGTATGCCAGGAATCTGTCTTATCTGAGACAGTGTTACGCTATCCTGTCCTGGTCCATACCATCTTAATGTCATTTGCATTGCTATTACCTCCTATAGCTTTTTCTTAATTACTTAATATAATCCGGATATTTCTTTTCTATCTGTTTCTCATCAATCTTGAATCTGGTAAGATGTGCATCGAGTAATTTTACAGCCTCTTTGGCATTTCGATTTCTGATAGCATCACATAGCTTTTCATGTTCATCTACAATATCAAGGTTGATGGCGTTATTAAGTGCAAGTTTTCTAACTCTGTCAAAATGAATATTCATGCTATGAACCATCTCATAGCATCTCATCTTATTACATATCATAAAAAGTGTTTTGTGGAAATCATCATCCAGCTTCATAAGCTCATCTGCGTTGAAATTCTTTAAATAGAATTTCTGCTGATTAACATTTGCTTCAAGCCTTGTTATGTCTTCATCAGTAGCTATCTCACAAGTCATTTCTACTATGGCTTTTTCCATAACAAGTCTTGCAAAATATGCTTCTTCAACAAGATCATAATCAATAAGAGCAACCCTGCTGCCTCTTTGAGGTAGAACTTCTATTATCTCACTTTTAGTAAGTTCAATAATGGCTTCTCTTACAGGCATTCTTGACAGTCCCAGAAGTGTTGCTATCTTCTGTTCACTGACCATACTTCCAGGCTCTAATTCAAAATTTATTATGTTATCTGATATGACTCTTTTTGCGTAATCTCTGCCTGTTTCCTTATCCAGCCTTTCACTGATATGCATATACTCACCTCTCACAATATAATGAAACTGCTTACATTATGATTGTAATACTAGTATACTAGTTAAGTCAATAAAAAAATTTTACTAAAATACACGATAAATTTTAGTAAAAAAATGATATAGAACCTCTATTATATACATTCATCACGGTTCTATATCATCATATATTTTCTCTATATCGGGAAGTCTCACACACACTGACTCGTTGTTATCAGAGCCTCCAGTCAGCATTCCTATATAATTACCTTTGGTATCAAATGCACCTCCACCTGACATGCCAGATTCTGCATAACAGTTAGCATATAACATATTCATATCCATATCTGTTACATAGATATCTGTATTCAGTATAGTGCCTAGATAGCCTTCTGTTGCCACATCAGTATCCATACCATCAAGATTATACTTATCAGAATAAGCTGACATCACTATATTATGTACAGATTTGACAGCTATTATACCATCACCTTTTTTGAGTTCATCAAAAGCATTTTCATCTCTTCTGACTGCCCTTAATTTAATAAGCTCATTCGCAGGTATCTGACTAATATCGACACTCAGAAAGGCAACGTCCATTTCTGAGTCATATCCTAATAGTTCTGCCATAGTAACTCTTCCTGTATACACAATTACATTGGCTACTTCACTATTATCATCAGCTCCCAAATTAATCCATTCAGAAATAACATGATAGTTTGTGATTATAATGATTCTATCTTCTGACATTTCCCATATACTGCCGCTTCCAAACATGCCTGCAGCATGTATTGCTACTACAGTAGGCCTTATATTACTATATGCTGCCTGTGCATCCTCTTCTGCAAGATATCCTGATACATTAAGGCCACCTTCTACCATATCAGAATATACATCTGCTGCAGTCGGTGCATGTGCCAGACTGCAAAGAGGCTTCTGATACAAAAAAGCTATAAAAATAAGGCAGAAACATAGTATTTCTGCCATTACATTTTTTATCATATTTAATTTATCTGACCTGCTATCACCATATAATCTGATACAAATCATAGCTGTCTCCATAAATTACTATTATATAGCATGAGTAGAACGATAAGCCGGGTTATGTCGTGAATGATCATCTATCTAGAACTACTGTTGCCAGCAGCTTCAAGCGACCCACCTGAAAACGAGCCGGGCAGACTCATTGTTTTCTATTCGGTCTTGCTTCGAATGGGGTTTACATGGCTACGAATGTTACCATTCGCACGGTAGTCTCTTACACTGCCTTTCCACCCTTACCACTAAAAGTGGCGGTATATCTCTGTTGCACTAGCCTGGGAGTCACCTCCACCGGACGTTATCCGGCATCCTGCCCTGCGAAGCCCGGACTTTCCTCACCTGCGCCCTTTCGGGACATGCAGCCGCGATCATTTGTCCTACTCATACCATATGACAATTTATATATTTTTGACTCATTTGTCAAGTTTATACGTTAATACACTACGGTATTGTAATCATATTACGTAAATCAGACATCAAAGCATGATCCACCAACGAATTCTCTGCATATAGAATTCTTTGGAAGGAACTCTTTATCAACACTTACAAAATAATCCAGGAACTTAAGAAGTCTTTTTGCTTCATAATATTCCGGTTCTCCCTTTTGTATTTCAAACAAAAGAGGTTCAGCGTACTGCTTTAATACAGCCAGCTCATATATCTGAGCTGAATTAAACATTTCATCAGCATATTCCTGGAATGGGAAAATATTCTTTTCTTCACCAGCCCTTACAGACCCCCACATTGCTATTGTACGCTTTGCAGAAGTTCCTCTGGTCCTTGAATCTCTTACAATTCTCCTAAGAAGTCTGCCATCTGTTGTAGGTATCCTGTTATGATTGTCTATGTTAAGTGTAGTAAGTGCACTTATATAGATTTTGAATTTAGAGTCTTCAGGAAGTGTATATGACATCTTCTCATTTAATCCATGAATTCCTTCTATTACAAAAACGTCGTTGGACTTAGGAGTCATGAAATTACCATTCATTTCTCTTTTGCCTGATACAAAATTGAAAGTCGGAAGTTCAACAGTCTTACCATTTAAGAGTTCTGTCATGTCCTTATTGAACTGTTCAACATCAAGTGCTTCCAGGCATTCAAAATTGTAGCTGCCATCAGCATTTAAAGGTGTCTTTTCTCTATCAACAAAATAGTTATCAAGACTGATAAGATGCGGAACGAGTCCATAGGTTCTCAGCTGTATAGAAAGTCTGTTTGCAAAAGTTGTCTTTCCTGAAGAGCTGGGTCCTGCAATCATAACAAATTTGACATGAGTGCTCTCCTTGATTCTCTTTGCAATTTCTCCTATACGTCTCTCCTGAAGTGCTTCCTGCACCAAAATAAGATCATTTGCCTTACCTGCACAAATTGCATTATTAAGGTCGCCTACATTGTCTATGCCAAATAGTTGTCCCCATTTAGTTGACAGAATCTGCTGATCTGTCAGCTTCATTCTTGGATCTGGTGATTTAACAATATTTGGCTCATACTCAGATGGAAGCGTAAGCATTATTCCATCCCTGTGTTTTTCTATCAGATAGTATTTAACATATGAAGTATTAGGGAGCATATATCCATAGAAATAGTCATAAAATCCCTCAATGTTATAAACATTTATCTGTGAACTACGTCTGTATTTGAGAAGATTGACCTTATCATCCATTCCCTGCATTTTGAATCTCTCAATTGCATCATCTATAGGGTATGTCTTCTTGGTAATAGAAATTGCACTTTCAACAATCTCTGCAAACCTTTCATTTAACCTTTTAACAAATGCATCATCAATTTCATAATCACACTGGAATGAACAATAATAGCCTTCTCCTACAGCAAACTCTATCTTAGTCTTGGTTGGAGAAGGTGCTATATCATGTACAGCCTTAACCAAAATCATCTGAGCAGTTCTGGCATATGTCTTGTGTCCAATGCCATCAGAGATAGTTATAAACTCAAGTTCACCATCTTTATTAACTGTCTTCATCAGCTCACGGATTTTACCGTTAAACATAACTGCTGCTATTTGAGCCTTATAATCCTTTTGATATTCTGCAGCAATAGTTTCAAAGGAAGTTCCTTTATCGTAATTTTTGACAATTCCATTAATAGTAATTTCTGGCATAGCACACTCCTATCCTGCTTATACTAATTCAAGCAATATTATCAGAACAGTTTAAGCACATTTGTAATATCAGACAATTCATTACTAACTTCATTATATCTATCAGCATGCTCTTCTTTGGATAGCTTAGGAAGGATACCTTCACATACTTTTTTATCATGACACAATAGACTGTATAGTGCTTCTGATTTGTTCCTGATATTAACAGGTCCAAATCTGTAGCATGCACGCATGGCTTCATCAACTGATATTCCAATACTTTCAACAAGTATTTTAACACCTTCTGAATAAGCATCAGATGGTGAATTTAAAATGTCACCATTTATTATATCGTCATTTTGTGTGCTTTTTGTTAGCTTATCCACATCTTCGCACTTATCCGTGTCTGCTTTTCCACAATTTACACGGATTTTCATTGGCATATAATACTTACCTTCTTCCAGAATCAGCTGTTCATCTACAATTTCATAATCATTATCCCGTAGATACATTCTGAACTGTACAATATCTGACTGAGGCTGCAGAATCATTTCAGTGATTCCAAGTTCTCTTGGATTTCCTTTTTCTATAATCTTCTGCATCAATGGACCGCCCATTCCTGCACATGTTATTGTCTGTGCTTCTCCTGGAAGGAGTTTTTCCATGCCATCGGAAAGTCTGCATTCTATTTGTGTTTCATAATTATATTCTATGACATGGGACTTTGCTCTGTCTAATGGACCACTTCTGACATCCATAGCTATAACCCTGGATGCCTTTCCTGTTCCTATAAGATAAATAGGGACAAACCCATGGTCTGTCCCTATGTCAGCTACTGTTCGTCCCTCTGTCACCATATCGGCAACTGTCTGAAGTCTCTCAGACAGCTGTGGTAGCATTTTATTAGTCATAATTAGTCTAAATAATCCTTTAACTTACGGCTTCTACTTGGATGACGAAGCTTTCTGAGTGCCTTAGCTTCGATCTGACGAATACGTTCACGAGTAACGTTGAATTCACGTCCAACCTCTTCAAGTGTTCTTGCACGTCCATCATCAAGGCCAAATCTAAGACGCAGAACCTTCTGTTCACGCTCAGTAAGTGTTCCCAGAACTTCAACAAGCTGTTCCTTGAGAAGTGTAAACGCAGCAGCATCTGCTGGTACAGGAACGTTATCATCCTGTATGAAATCACCAAGATGGCTATCTTCCTCTTCACCGATAGGTGTTTCAAGAGAAACTGGCTCCTGAGATATCTTAAGAATCTCACGTACACGATCAACAGGCATGTTCATCTCCTTGGCGATTTCTTCTGGTGTAGGTTCACGGCCTAACTCCTGAAGTAACTGTCTGCTCACACGGATGAGCTTGTTAATTGTCTCAACCATATGTACAGGAATACGAATTGTTCTGGCCTGATCGGCAATAGCTCTTGTAATTGCCTGTCTGATCCACCATGTAGCATATGTAGAGAACTTGAATCCCTTATTGTAATCGAACTTCTCTACTGCCTTAATAAGACCAAGGTTACCTTCCTGAATAAGATCAAGGAAAAGCAT
>CAMJFD010000157.1 GCA_946404845.1 uncultured Butyrivibrio sp.
TTGGGGAATACCCTGTGCCCTTCATTTCGGTGAAAAAGCGCGTAGATGACTGTTTTATCTCCTTCCGGGGTGTGGGAAGTTTTTAGTCGTTATTTGAACTGGACCATTCGCCAATGTTTTCGGATGTAATGATTTCTGGGGTAAGGAGATAGGCGGTAATTGTAGTATTGTCACTTACATAGGATGTTGTATCACGGGTTATGGTGATGTTGCTGTCAAGTCCTGCACTCAGGTCATCTCCAGTAGAAGTACCATTTAGATAATTCTGAATAATATAAAAAGTTGCCAGAGCCTCGTTATCGAGGCTCTTATATATTGACATATTTTGTCTGCCATCCTGTATGTATGGTATGTTGGCACTGTCACAGTCTTGTCCTGTGACAATAACATTATTGTCCTGATGGTATGAAGAAGTAATAGAATCACATATACCAATTGCTATAGAGTCGTTAGGACACAGTACAGCATCTAATTTCGTGGTATTATTGTAATAACTTGCAAGTATTATTTGCATTTTTTCTTCTGCTATTTCAGTTGACCATGAATTGGTAGAGCAACTGTAGAAGTCTTTTTGATTAGATACCACTTTTATCTTGCCTGACTTAATATATGGATCAAGTATACTCATAGAACCATTGTACAAATACATTGCATTATTATCAGCTGCATCTCCGGAAAAGAGTTCTATATTATAGCTGATATCAGAAATTGAATTATCAATATCAAGATTATCCACTATGAACTGTGCCTGAAGCTGTCCAATTAAATAGTTGTCGTAGCTTACATATGCCAGAAGATTAGGGTCATGATTTATTAGTCTGTCGTATGCAACTATAGGAACATTATTTTCATTAGCTTTTTTAATACATGTAGAAAGTGAATCTGAGTCAACAGGAGCAATTATTAATAAATCGGCTCCATTATCTATCATTTGATTTATTTCTTTGATTTGTGTATCTATGAGATTATCACCATAAGAAATCAGAACATCATATCCAGCTTCCTCAAATAGATTTTGCAATAAAGTAGCGTCTGTATGCCAGCGCTCAAGTTGCTCTGCAGGCATGCTGATACCAATAGTTGTAACTTCAGAACCGTCATATGTTTGGGATTCCTGAAGGCTGGCTTCTACATTAGAAGTGTTGGATGCATTTCCTTCTGTAGCATCATCACTTTCTGATTCAGTCAGGCCACAACCATTTATTATTACGCAAGATAAAAGAGCAACGCAGGCTGCTCCAATAATTGCATTACGGGATTTTCCAGAAGTCATAAGATATGATAATCTCTTCATACTAATACCTCTTTATATGCTACTTCTCCATTAGTTATGACTTTTTGTCACTTCGTTCCAAAAGTCATGCAAATAGGCCAATTGAAATCGACTTCGTCGAAGGGCCTATTTGCCACTTGAATCACTTTCTCACGAAACCCGCAGCTAGTGCGGATTTCTGATTGAAGCCGCAAGAATACATATTATTAATCAGTTGCGCTTTCTGTGTATTTTTCATCACAGTATTTGCAGCGGTATACTTCGTTAAGTTCATCTGCCAGATAGAAGATATGTGGAAGACCCTGCTCAATGGAAGTGATACATCTTGGGTTTTTACATTTGATGACATTTTTGATTTCTGATGGGAGTATAAGTGCTCTTTTTTCTACGATTTCACCATTCTTGATTACATTTACTGTGATACTGTGATCAATAAATGCCAGAACATCAAGGTCAAGTGTATCGATATCGCATTCAACCTTTAAGATATCTTTTTTGCCCATCTTACCACTTCTTGCATTTTTGATAATTGCAACTGTACAATCCAGTTTATCAAGACCAAGATGATGATATATCTGCATGCTTTTACCAGCTTTGATATGATCAAGTACAAAGCCTTCTTCTATTTTGCCTACGTTTAACATGATTGTTCCTCTCTTTATACAATGTCAGTTAGAATTCTCTTAATAATCCATCGTTCATGTGAGCATCTGTTTTGTTCAGAAGCGTCAATATAAGAGCCATTCTGACATACAGACCATATTGAACCTGATTGAAATATGCAGCTCTTGGATCATCATCTATTTCTACAGAGATTTCATTTACTCTTGGAAGTGGATGCAGGATATGCATTGTAGGTTTAGCCATTTCCATTTTTGCCTTATCAAGAACATAGAAATCCTTCAAACGGATATAGTCTTCTTCATTGAAGAAACGTTCCTTCTGAACTCTTGTCATGTAGAGGAGATCCAGCTTGTCCATAACATCTTCAAGCTTGATTACTTCTTCATATGTGATTCCTCTTACATTTAACATTTCAGTAATGTAATCTGGAACTCTTAGTTCTTTTGGTGAAATAAAAATAAAATGAATATCTTTGTATCTGACTAATGCATTAATTAGTGAGTGAACAGTACGGCCAAATTTGAGATCGCCGCAAAGACCAATTGTGAAACCACCAAGGTTTCCATGTAATGAACGGATTGTTAATAAATCTGTCAGAGTCTGTGTTGGATGCTGGTGACCACCATCACCTGCATTAATTACGGGAATGATTGATTTTTCTGCTGCTACCATTGGAGCACCTTCTTTAGGATGTCTCATAGCACAGATATCTGCGAAACAGGAGATAACACGTATTGTATCTGCAACGCTTTCACCCTTTGCTGCTGAACTGCTCTTAGCATCTGCAAAACCAATAACTTTACCACCAAGTCTGAGCATTGCTGTTTCAAAACTAAGTCTTGTTCGTGTACTTGGTTCATAAAAAGCGGTAGCAAGTATCTTGCCATCACATGCATGGGAATATTTGCCCATGTTCTTCTCGATATCATTTGCGACATCAAAAAGCTGTTCGAGTTCGTCCACGGAGAAATCCAAAGGACTCATCATATGTCTTAAATTATTCATTAGTTACCTCTTTTCGCGCTTTTCCATATCCTATTTTCGGTTAACAATGATACCATGTTAGAGGATTCTTATCAAGAAAACAGAGCAAAAATTAATGCACAAAAATTATGAAAATTATTTTTTTATAGGTGTAAATGTTGATACAGCACTGCCCTCTACCGGCATATGATAATAAACATTGTCTACTCCGTATACTTTGAAATATACATATCTGGAAGTCAGATTGATGCAGTTGGTGATGCCCTGCATAATTACAGTGTTATCACTTCCATCAAGGCGCATTCTCTTAAGCGCAGGATTATCAGCATCAGAGAATGAGTAATAAATATATGTGTCATTCATGTTATAAAAATCAACTCTGTCTTCAGAAAGGACTGTTGTCTCATAGGTCAGAAGATTCATTTTGGTAATCTTATAATTATTGCCAGCGTCCATGTAATATACATCTGTTCCCTTAACTATAGGATTATAGAAATATCCGTTCATTACAGTGGCTACGGTATCACCGCTAAGAGTATTGAGTGTATGCAGATTAAGCTCACTTGCGGTACCGTTATAGTACATTACACCGTCAACATTACATGCAGGATTTATCATTTCGTCAGGGTTTACCACAGACATATCTGTTTTATTTATTTTGATCTTTTTGAGAGTTCCTCTGTCAGCTTCTTTGACCTGGTAATACAGATAGTTACCATATAACTGAATTGTTCTGACTTCATCTTTATCAAGACATACCTGATCTGAACCGTTTAGTTTGCTGCGATATAAACCATATAATTTGACTACGCTACCTATACCAGTTCCTGCTTCACCAGATATCTTGGAGGAGTCCATATAATAATACAGGTATTTGCCTGCACCATTTATATATTTGACGTTCATGGTGGTTATCTGTTTGATATCAGTTTCATCAGGATTCATAACATAGAGACATTCGCTGTCAGTGGTGTTTGAAAAATAGACCTTACCGTCCATTTCAAAGAAAAGACCTTCATTGTAGAGATTTCCAGCTGTGTTACCGGTTGTAAGGTCACTGTTTGCAGGAATCCTCCTGGATATAATTGTGATAACACCAAAAACCAAAGCTGCAAGTATTACTATAGAAATTATAAGAACATAACGCTGATTCTTTGTCATAATAAGCCCCTCACTTTCAGACAAAAAACATATGCAATCTTTTTTAACATTATAACATAATTTATATGATAATTACTCTATCTTGCTAACGTGCCATAATTGTTTTAAAATCTTAGAAAGGCTTGCATTTCCATATAGCCTTATAACAGATAGAAGGGTGTAGTTATGGATTTAAGTGAACTTAGACAACAGATCGATGAAATCGATAATCAGATAGTTTCTCTTTATGAGAAGAGAATGGACGTGTGTTCTCAGGTTGCGGATTACAAGATTGCTACTGGCAAAAAGGTATTTGATAAAACAAGAGAAGTACAGAAGATTCAGAATGTAAAAAGCAAAGTAAAAAATGAATTCAATAAGACAGGCGTAGAGGAACTCTTTGAACAGCTCATGTCAATGAGTAGAAAATTGCAGTATCAGAAACTCTCAGAAACAGGGGCTTATGGAAGACTTCCATTTATAGAGATAGATAGTCTTGATCTTGATAAGGCAAGAGTCGTATATCCAGGTGCAGAGGGGGCATATTCAGAGGCTGCCATGAAGAAGTTTTTTGGTGATAACGTAAACAGCTATCATGTAGAAACTTTTAGAGATGCAGTATGTGCAATAGAAGAAGGCGCGGCTGATTACGCAATTTTGCCAATCGAGAATTCTACAGCAGGTATCGTAAGCGAGATCTATGATCTTCTGACAGAATATGAGAATTATATCGTAGGAGAACAGATCATCAAGATAGAGCACTGTCTTATAACAGTTCCTGGGGCACAGCTCTCAGATATCAAGACAGTATATTCCCATCCACAGTCACTTATGCAGAGTTCAAGATTCCTGTCAGAGCACTCTGACTGGAAGCAGATCAGTATGAAGAATAATGCATTTGCAGCACAGAAGGTTGCAGCAGACGGAGATAAGTCACAGGCTGCAATAGCAAGTGAATATGCAGCTGAATACAATAACCTTGCTATATTGGAAAAGGGAATTAATCAGTCAGATACCAATTCAACAAGATTTATAATAGTTACCAATCAGAAGGTATTCTTAAAGAATGCAAGTAAAGTCAGCATTTGTATGGAAATACCACATGAAGCTGGTTCACTTTATCACATAATGTCACACTTTATTTATAATAACCTCAATATGACCAAAATAGAAAGTAGACCAATCGAAGATCGTAACTGGGAATACAGATTCTTTATAGACTTTGATGGTAATCTTGCGGATGCATCTGTCAAGAATGCTATAAGAGGTTTAAGAGAAGAAACAAGATCACTTAAGATTTTGGGCAATTATTAAAGGATAAGAGGATATAGAGATGCGTGTAAATGAACTTGTTATATATAGAAATATTGATTCTGAAATATTTGATTTATTAAATAGCTTTGCTTACATTATGGAGCAGGGCGGACGCAATAAAGACAGCTATGATGTTGACAGAAAAAAGTTCTATGAATGTATTTCAGGACTTATGAGTTTTGCAGGTGAAAGAGGATTCTATGGAAACCTCTGGCACGCATTTTTGACATATATTCTGGTTACTAATGAAAACAGTTATAGCTGTTCAGCGGAGATAAGAGGTGCAGTGCCAGGAACAATTAATGATGTGGCACTTCATGATTTTGAGATTTTTAAAGAGCTCTTTGATTATGATTTTACAGAAGTTATTGAGAGTCTTAATGTATCTGAAATGAATTATATGCTCTCATATGAAGACAGTGATAATGGCAGCAAGATGTTCAATGTCAGAATCAGAGACAGAATATGTAACCTTGCAGATTCTCTTATGAACTGTGACAGCGCAGAAGAAATGAAGAATACAGTAACTGAATTCTATAGAGAATACGGCGTTGGCAAACTCGGTCTTCATAAGGCATTTAGGTTAAAAGAAGTTGATGGCGAAACAGTCATTGAACCAATCAAGAATATCAGACATGTGAACCTTGATGATCTTGTTGGATACGAGATTGCCAAAAAGAAACTTGTAGATAATACAGAAGCTTTTGTAGAGGGCAGATCATGTAATAACTGCCTGTTATATGGAGATGCCGGAACAGGTAAGTCCTCTAGTATCAAGGCTATTGCCAATGAATATTATGGAAGAGGCCTTAGAATAATAGAGGTATACAAGCATCAGTTCAAACAGTTAAATGATCTTATTGATCAGATTAAAAAGAGAAATTATAAATTTATCATATACATGGATGATCTTAGCTTTGAAGATTTTGAAATAGAGTATAAATATCTCAAAGCTGTAATAGAAGGCGGACTTGAGAAAAAGCCAGATAATGTGCTTATATATGCAACATCTAACAGAAGACACCTTATCAAAGAGAGCTTCAAGGACAAAAAGTCTCTTTCTGATGATGATATCCATCGCAATGATACTGTTCAGGAGAAATTATCTCTTGCAAACAGATTTGGTGTATCTATTTATTTTGGTTCACCAACTCCAATTGAATATAATGAAATTGTAGTAGAGCTTGCAAAGCGAAATGATGTTAAAATAGAAGAAGAAAAACTGTTACAGGAAGCACATAAATGGGAAATGCTGCATGGCGGATTAAGTGGCAGAACCGCGCAGCAGTTCATAGATTATGTAATAGGTACAGGAATCTGATATAACGAGGGGTGAGTGTATGGCAAGTGAGATTTTTGCAGCTATTGATGTTGGTTCATATGAGCTGGGAATGAAGATATTTGAGCTGTCGCCAAAAAAAGGCGTAAAACAGCTTGATCATATCAGGCATCACATTGACCTTGGAACAGAAACATATTCGACTGGCAGAATCTCTTATCACCACGTAAGTGAGCTGATAAGAGTGCTGCTGGAATTTGAAAATATTATGTCAAGCTATGGTGTAACACACTATCAGGCTTACGGAACAAGTGCGCTCAGAGAGACTAATGATATTAATATAGTTTTGGAACAGTTACAGCAGAGAACTGGAATCAGAATAGATATCCTTAGTAATTCTGAGCAGCGTTTTCTTGATTACAAATCAGTTGCTATAAAGGGTGAAGAATTCAATAAGATATTGGAGAAACCAACAGCCTTTGTTGATATAGGTGGTGGCAGTATTCAGATATCACTTTTTGAAAAAGATACACTGGTTACTACTCAGAATTTGAAGCTGGGTGTATTGCGATTACATTCATTCCTTGAGCGTCTACATACCAGTAAACAGAAATACCCTGAAACAATTCAGGAACTGGTGGGATCTCAGCTGTCTGTTTTCTCCAAAATGTATTTAAAAGATCATAAGGTAAGTAATGTAATAATACTGGATGATTATATAGGACCTGTTATAAGAGCAATTCAGGATGACAGATATGGCAAAGGCTATGCAGATGTAAAGACATATATGCAGTATCTAAAAGGTATGCACAACATGTCCAGATCTGATATAGCAAGGAATCTGGGAATTGCTGAAGATGATGTTGCTCTTATGTATACTTCAAGTCAGCTGATTAAATGTATATTAAAAGAGACAGAGGCTGATCTTATCTGGACACCTGGAGTTACTCTTTGTGATGGTATTGCTTATGAATATGCTGAACGTAAGAAAATAGTTAAGATGTCACATAATTTTGAGGATGATATTATTGCGTGTGCAACTAATATTTCCAAGAGATATATGGGTAGCAAATCCAGAAGTGAAATGCTGCAGACACTGGCACTTAAGATTTTTGACAGTACCAAGAAACTACATGGACTTGGTAAAAGAGAAAGACTTCTGTTGCAGATAGCAGCAATTCTGCACGACTGTGGAAAATATATCAGCATGGTTTATCTTGGAGACTGTTCTTACAACATAATCATGTCTACAGAGATTATAGGTCTGTCGCATAAAGAAAGAGCAATAGTA
>CAMJFD010000158.1 GCA_946404845.1 uncultured Butyrivibrio sp.
CATCACCACTGACTCTTCCTATAACATATTTATGACCATATCTGTCAAGTGAATCAATTATAATATTTGACAGTTTCTGTAATATCTTATCACCTGTCTCGCTTCCAAATCGTTCATTAATATCATCCAAATTATAAATTTCAACTTTAAATATATATAAATTACTGATGTCTGCTGATTTATTAATTAGTTCCTGACACTCACGTACAAATCCATTTCTATTATTAATGCCTGTAAGATCGTCGTAAGTAACATCAACATAATAGATAATATATACAAGCATAGTAACGCTAACACTTATAATCACGCTAGATAGAGAAACAGCAGGTTCAAGCCCCTCGTAGATAAGTCCTAATATACCAATTACAAGTAAAGCATTTATAAAGTTATATCTGAGTTTGCCCAAAAATATCAGATGCTTATTGATACAACTGCCAATTCCTATATACATAAGCAGGAATAATAATATAATGCATATAGCAAGCGGACCTCTGAAAAAAAACGGCCCATCACCAACTCCAAAAAATAAATTGTATTTATTATTAAAGAAAACCAATAGCAAACTTAAAACAGTAGCTGGAATTGCATATATTCCATTACGAAAATGCTCATTACATAATTCGTATATAAATTTCATGAGAAAATATGAAATCCAGAATCCAGACAGATAACGAATGGTCTCCCATAGATAACTAACCTTGTAGGCTATATATCCTGCTTTATCCAGAAATATAGAAGCCATAATATCAGAAAATGCATATAAAAGTGCAAGGAAAAAGACAATACCTAAAGTTCTCTTAAGCATCTTAAATATATAAGGCCTGTAATATGAACATACTATTGCCATACCGACTACTATAATAGCGGCAAAATCAAAATTATAATTCATTATTATCTCCAATAAAACTATATATATAGATAATATCATTTATACATAAACTTTATTTCATTATATCAAGTATTCAAACTTAGAAATCAATAATGACTAAACATTTAATTAAATATATATGAAAAAAGGATGCCGCAATAATGCGACATCCTTTAACAATTTCATTATGTATTATAATTGTTATTCAAATGAAACACTTGACCATGTATCACTTGGGATAAGACCGATATATGTCTTACCTGTGTTGATCTGGATTTCATCACCGTTATCATCATAATATCTTGTGATTTCTGTTTCACCAGACTTAACCCATGTAATAGCCTTAGCCTTACCATTTGTGATATACCATCCAGACTGACCTGCATCGATACAGTTGTAGATGAGATATCCATGCTCATCGAGCTGGCTGAATGTACAATTCTGAAGAATTACATTCTTGAATGAAAGAGGTTCATTATCCTCAGCATCAAGATGCTCTGAATCATATTCATAATATACATATTCCTGAGTAGATTCATCATATCTGAGTCTTGATCCATTGTGCCAGAAAGGAAGTGTTATATCTGTTGCAGAATATGTCTTGTCATATACTTCATCAAGATTAACTTCTGTTCCCCATGGTGTGAAGTTGAAGTGTGAATCATCTTCATTAGCATATTCATTATATGTTGCACTGAGTCCGGCACTCTCAATATTCTTTTCAAGGTCACCTGACATAATATACTCAGTAAATTCTCTAGCCTTACCATTATCTACTCGTGAGAATACGCCTGAAAGGTGATCAGCCCAATCATACTGGAAATACTGATCATTATAGTATGGGCCACCATCATGGCAGAGAATAGCATTCCACTCAGCCATAAGAAGGATATTTGTAGGTCTAGTACTTCTGATACTACCAAGCTGTTCAATTGATCCCCAGTCCTTAACAATAGCCATCAGACGTGTAATACGGTCATTTGCTGTACTGTTCATAAGTTCATAAACAACGTCAGCCTCTGACAGACCATAATGAGGAAGTGCTGTCTTTTCATTATCTACCATTGCAGCTATAGGTCTCTGATCCTTAAGACTCTCATCAATAGGCTCGCCTGTAGTCTCACTCAGGTACATTCCTTCTGGAACACTTGCTGCCTCTGCAGCACTGTCTGACTCCTCTGTAGCCTCTGTTGTTGCCTCATCTGCTGAATCATCCTGCTCTATCTGTGCAATACTGATAGAAGTTGTAGCATCATCAGCTGCATCATTTCCACATCCTACTGCAGATACAACAAGCATAGATATAAGTGCTACACTACATAATCTCTTTTTTAACATACATTTTCTCTCTTTCCCGTTATTGTAATTATTGAAATGAATTATATTCATAACAAAGAAAAAAACAAAGCAGTGCGTTCTCTTGAAACGCACCACTTTGTATTCTACCATAACGAAAGTCTATAATAAACAATTTTTTAAGATTTTTTTAAAAAATAAGGTTATTTTAAGGTTAATTCATAGCACCCTTAATTGCATTTAATAATTCATCATAAGTTTCGAAAGCCTTAAGATCTGGATTATCTGCCTTAATCTGATCTGTACTCTTGAACAGGAATCCTGCCTTACTAGCCTTGATCATCCCAAGATCATTATAGCTGTCACCACTAGCAATTGTCTCATATCCGATAGACTGAAGAGCCTTAACTGTTGTAAGCTTGCTCTGCTCGCAGCGCATCTTAAATCCTGTAATCTCACCGTTTGCAGCAACCTCTAATGTATTGCAAAAAATAGTAGGCCAGCCAAGTTTCTTCATAAGTGGACTTGCAAATTGTTCAAATGTATCACTGATAATTATAACCTGTGTCATGCTTCTAAGCTCATCTAGAAACTCTTTTGCACCAGGAATTGGATCTATAGTAGCAATTGTATCCTGAATCTCTTTGAGTCCAAGTCCATGCTCTTTCAGAATACCAAGTCTCCATTTCATCAGCTTATCATAATCTGGTTCATCTCTTGTAGTCCTTGATAATTCTGGAATTCCACTTGCTTTAGAAAAAGCAATCCATATTTCTGGAACTAATACTCCCTCGAGATCCAAACAAGTAATATACATCTTAATCCTCCTAAAAATAAAAATAATGATTTTTCTTTCTGCAATATTTTATCACGTTACTCCAAAAAAGTAAGCATATATCTTATAATTCCTATATCTTCCGGATAAGTTAATTTGTAATTATTCTGAATATCAAAATACTGATATCCCTTAGAGCCTTTTGGAAGCTGCTGTGCGGCAAAATATATATCGCTGTTTACATCAAAATTATCCTTTAATAATCTGAATCTATAAGCTTCCGGAGCCTGAATCAGATAAAAATCTTCTCTTTTAAAGACTCCTTCGATATAGCTTCCAAGAGAATCGGTTATTCTCTTGCATGACTCAATATAGTCATAATCCTTTAATAATTCAAAATATTTTTCAAATACATCTGATTTTACAAGTGGTCTTGCTGCTTCATGGAAAATTACATTTTCGCAGCTGCCATATTTCTGACTAATATATTCAAGTGCATTATTAAAGCTCTCTGCCCTTGATGAACCGCCAGTTACTGTTTCTACGCCGTATCTACTTGCTATTTCACCAGATTCTACTTCGCTCTCTTCGAGTACAACAAGGAGTTTATCCATATTGCCTACCTTCCTCAGCTGTTCAATTGAATAAGCGATTATTTCTTTTCCATCTATTTTATAAAACTGTTTGTGAACTTCACTTCCAAATCTGCTCCCAGTACCGGCTGCAAGCAGTATTACTATATTTTTTATATTAGAATTCTCACCCATTTACATTACCAAATCCATATCTAAGAAGTTAATTAATTTATGTATTACCATTTCAGTGCCTTTTCTTACTACTTCATCTGATGCCCCTGCTATATGCGGAGTAATAACAAGATTAGGTGCATCCAAAAGAGGATCATCATCTCTTATAGGCTCATTGCATGTAACATCAAGAGCCGCTCCAGAAATCTCGCCATTTTGAAGAGCCCATATAAGTGCCTTTTCATCTACAAGTCCGCCTCTTGCAGCATTTACAAAAAAGCTGTCGTTCTTCATCTTTTTGAACTGGTCATAGCTCATCATACCTTTACTTGCGGCTGTTACAGGGCAATGAAGACTTACGATATCTGACTTCTCAAGAAGCTCATCAAAGCTAACTCTACTTATTTTCTCATTAGTAGAGATAGAAACGTCTATTGGATCATAGATTAATATCTTCATACCAAAGGCTGATGCCTTCTCAGCCACCTGTCTTCCAACATTACCATAACCAACAAGGCCAAGTGTCATATAAGATATACTGCGGCCTCGAAGTGCAACATATGGGCTGTTATTATCAAATCCCCAGATTGAATCTTTGTATTCGCCAGGAATATTACGGCTGCTACTTGTTATTTCTCTATTATGAATAAGAGCATTAGATTTATGGATATTTCTGGACCAGTCCAGTATGTATCCCATAACAATTTCAGAAACAGCACCTGCATTTCTGCCTGCATTATGTTCTATCTGGATATTTCTCTCCTTGCAGGCGTCCACATCAATTACTGATCTGTAACCGCCTCTGCAGCAAATAATATATTTAAGATTAACTGCCTTTTCTATCACCTTTCTGGTGACAGTCTCAAATTCAGAGATAAGAATGTCATAACCGCCTATTATCTTTTCAAGCTCGGTAGATTCCATAACGATATGATCTACCTGATAACCTGCAACATCAAATTCAATATCGGGAACCATTTGTCTTAGTACGTCTATATCAAGTTCTGCTGTAACAAGTGCCTTATATTTCATCTAATATCACCTTCCAATTCCTGTACATGCTGCATGATTTGCTCCTTTTCAGGAGGTATTGTCATGTAATCACCATATACATAAGTAAGCCAATCATCGGACCTTCCAGGTGCAGGGAATTCTTTGCCTCTTATAACTTCTTTGGCCTTACCGTCATACATATCCTTGTCAAAAACGAGTCCCCAGTAATGTGGATGTGGCTGCTCATTGGACAAAAAAAGCTTGTCTGTAGTATTAGAGCCATTGCCCCATTTGGATACTGCATCATACATTCTGTTTATCAATTTCATGGATAAAAGCTTTCCAATAAAAGCCATAACTGCTATGCCAATTTTCTGAACTACAGAATATTTACTATATTCAATAGAAGGTCTGTGGCCCATAGCCATTCCATACAATCCCTTTAGAATAGCCAGCTGCAAGCCGTGATTATTCCCAACTTCATCTATTATAAAAATATCCAGAGTTACATATGAAAATCTGTCTCCATAGAAATCTTCGTGTCCATATGTATTCTTAACAGGTGTCTCAATATCTGCAATTTTGGGAATAAAATCAAAGAATTTAGGATAATCATGATGATCTATGAATTTGAATCTCTCGTTATGTTCCTCTTCAAAGCACTTAACGAATCTCTCATAATCATCACGTAAGAATGTAAGATCCACATCATCATCCCAAGGAATAATATCCTTGTGTCTTACTGCCCCCAGAAACGATCCCCCATGTAAAAAATACTGTATATTATGTTTCTTACAGATCCTGTCTACTTCATCTAACAGAGCATAGTCAGAATCATGCAATCTTTTAATCTGTTCTATATCTAATGCCATTTTGGCCTCCATCTTTTTTCCTTGTAAAATATATCACAATTCAAATCCATTATAAAGTCAAAACAAAAATGGTCACCAAAAAATCACATAGCCAGTAATGATTATAGAACCAAGAATATAAAAGAATGTCGCTAGCGACATTCTCGCGCCGAGCGCGGCTGCATTTTTGCAGCATTTACAATTCGCGCGAGTGCGCATCCTGCACGGAGTGCTTTTTATTGAATAGGAAATTTGCAGAGCAATTTCCTATTTAATAAAAAGCCATGTACCAATTGTAAAAAAGGTACATGGCCATAAAACAGCTGCACTAGCGCTTGTAATGCTCGTACTGTCTCATCAGAACTTCCGGAACTTCTATTTGATCCTTCTGCAGTTTCTTGATCGTAAGTATAAGCGGCCTTGCCACACCATTTATGTGATTCTTGTACTGACTTATCATCTGTCCAAACTGCGGATTGTCTGCCATCTTCTCCCTATACTCAGCAGAGAATGGACAATAGGTAAACAGAATTTCTCTTGCAAGCTTATTAAGTCTTGGTGATCCGTTTGCTTCAAATTTCATAAATGCAAAATAATCACCTACAAATACATTCTTGTAATTATTATTGTTCTTTTGAAGTGCAATCTTAAGTTTTTCCTTATTCTCCGTAGAAAGAGATCTGTTCTTTTTATAGAACTGCAGATAATCACAATACATTGATGTAAGAGACGGATCAGTTACATCATTCCAATGGACGCCCTGGATTGTCTTACACATCTCCCATCTAAACTCGCCACAGAGCTTGATAAGACTCTCTTCAACATTTTCTGTATTAAATATTGAGATAACCATTCTGGCAGGTGTATTTCTCTTTTTCCCTTCAATTTCCTGCCATAGAGAAGCCCTGCTACCAACATTAGGCATAAGTATCATATAAGGATCTACGTCGTCTGTAATATATAGCTGTGATATTCCAAGCTCTGAATTAGAATATATACTGTCTCTGCAAAAAACAGAAAAATCAACAGCTTTGATACTGTCAAAATAACCATTTATCTTCTCTGCGCTCATATATGAACTGTCAAGATCGCGCATCACGTTAACTGCATCAAATACTGGAACAAAGCTTGACACTCTTCCAAAAGTCATTCTGTTACTAAGAGCAAAAAGGTTCTTGGCTTCAAATTTAAGTCTGTTTGTCGGATCGTTCTGAAGAGTTTCAACCTGCTCCGCAGTGATTTCACCATTTAACTTGGCTGAGCGCAGTGATGTTGGATAATCTTCATCAAATTCATTTCGTGAAGGTTCAAGCTCCATCTTATATATCTTTAACAACCATTCGTAGATAGTTACTACTTTTCCCTTAGGATCTGGCCTGTAGACCTTCATAAGTTTGTATAGAAAAGCTGTATACTCTTCGCCTGCAAGCTCTTCATCCACAAATCCGAACATAAAGAACATCTTGACTTCAGATGGAACATCCGGATCATTTATACTCTTAAGAAATGCTGATACATATATATCATAGAAATGAGTTGCAAGATTCCTTCTCAGCTTTCTACTCTCATCAGATGAATCGTATCTTCCAGGTGTATTCTTGAACTCAATAACGGCATCCCTGAACTGTGCAATATATTCTGGATTTGCATCAGAATACTGAAGTATAGTATTAAGGGCATTTGTAATAGCTATTGGTGATGCATCATCGCCATCAGTGCTTCTCTTTATTTCATCACTCTTAGCCTTAACCAAATGGAATGCGGACAAAAAAGCTCCTGCCTTTGCATCAAGATCTTTTTTGTATTCTAATAATTTATCTACTCCTGCTGTAACATATACATTGATTTCAACAGTTGTCATAACCATTCCAATCGCAAGTTCAGGCGCAAGATTATAGAAGCCTTTTTTGAGCTTTGCTTCATTTGCAACAAGTGATTCCATGAATTCTTTCTGCCATGGAGCAACCACCTGCATTTTGACGGGTGGACTCAGTTTATCAATTTCAGGGAAGTCTACAGGATCATTACCAACTTCTACGCATAGCATAGGAAAATCTTTGTAATCTGCCTGAATCTTGTCATATTCAGCCATACACATATCGAACTGTTCGTCATAGAGCTTGCATACATTATCTGCAATCTTAATGCTCTGTGATGCAAGTATTGAAGATATCTTGGGATTTGCCTTAATTGTCTTATAAATATCATCTCTACTCGTATATGGATATGAGAAAACAGATGTATCCTCACTTGCCTGATATGTATATTTATAATATTGTCCTGGAATCTCGGGGAGCCCAATAATACCACCTACTCCAAATGTTGTTGTAGTAAACTGATTAGAAC
>CAMJFD010000159.1 GCA_946404845.1 uncultured Butyrivibrio sp.
ACAGCTGCTCATTAAGAGTTGCGATATCACTATTAATATAACTGTATAAGTCCATTGCCTTTTCGTACTTACTACGATATACACTTACATTCATACCTCTCTTGGCAGTAACTGCTTCATCTGCATATTCCAAAAAAGTAGTGGACATATTCTTGATGTTTTTTTCAAGGACATCAACATGATTATCAGTAGCCTTATTACTAAGCGGTTCCAGCATATCTCTCAATTCCTCAGAGGATTTGAAATATGAGGATAATGAATCATAGTCTCTAACTTCCAGATATCTGTACAGATCAGATTGTACCTGTGAGAGTGAATCTCTAAGTTCAGTCATGTTAACATTACTGGAATATACACTATCAAGCCTTATAATAAGTGAATTGATCATGGTATACATTATGATATTACTGGCAAAAACCATAATGATAATAAAGAGCATAACTACCATGAGCTTACTTCCAATTGGCAGATCTCTCCACAACCTGAATTTCTTTTTGGATTTATTATTCTTCATCACTAAGGTCCCCCTTCGTAACGAATTCTAAGTCTATACCATAATATGAATTGGTATAGCCTGTATCCATGTAATCATCAAGAGCTTCTATACAGCACCTTCCCATTTCCTCAGAATTAATTACCATTGTCATTGAGATATTACCTGCATCTATAGCCTGCCTGGATGTCTCAGACAGATAGTATCCTATGATATGAGTACTACCAGCAAGGTTATAATCAATAACTGCCTGATATATAGCATCTGTACCTGCTGTAGAAAAACTTATTGCATAATCAGGTGCCTTACTAGCATATTTGAACTGATTTCTGATAATCTCATCTGATTCAAACAACTCATCTGCTGTAATAGTAATTGCATTTACTGAAATCCTGCCACTTGTCTTAGAATTATTGACAAGAGCAGTATTAATCTGTGTGAATATCTGGTACTGGTTTCTATCTATATCATTGTCATCCAGAAATACATCGACAGTAACCGAATCACTGCTATCTGGAATCATCTCTATTAATTTATCTGCATACATCTGACCTACAGAATATGGATTTATTCCTATATAAGATATTCTCTTAGTCTTAGGAGCATCATTTAGTATAGTCACAACTGGAATACCACTATCTACAGCCTCATCAAGAATCTCTGACAGTCCCTCTTCGCCATTATTCTGTATTATTATTCCATCTACTTTTCCAGCGATGCACATCTCTACCATATCACACATGGTATACTTGTTTTCTCTGCTCCAACTCTTAAACTCAACATATATAGATTCTTCGTTTCCAGCTTCCTGCATTGATGCATAAACATCATCCCAAAAGTCTGAATCAGAAGTATCTGCTATCATAACAAAATGCTTGTCATATGAAATGGCATTTTCTGCCTGATCTATACCGGCTCTTTTCAGAATATCCGTATAGACCAGATAGATAATACCACTTGTAAAGACAAGCATTAGTATACCTACAATAAAGGCAAATATTATCTTTTTGTTATTTCCCCTGTTATTATTATCCAATCAAAACTCCCCACTAATTATTACGCATCATTTCCTGCAAGTTACTTGCATTTTCCAGAGTTACCTTTATATAATCTCCGCCAATATAATATTCGACAGATTCCCCTTTTAAATATCTCTTGGCTACATCTACTGTACTCTCTGCCTGATCTACGTAATCATTCAAGACAGTACCTGTCATCTTGCCCTTTACAATATTATCAACAGCTTCACTAAGAGCATCTACACCGACCAAAAATATGTCATCTCCAACACTTCTGCCTGACGCTTCAATTGCATCCAGGGCTCCAAGTGCCATGGCATCATTATTGCAAAAAACAACTTCTATATCATTTCCATATTGCCTAAGATCCTCAGCTACAAGCTGTCTCGCAACATCTTTTTCCCAGTTAGCCACCTGATCATCCAGACAATTAACTCTAAATCCTGCATCTGTAAGAGCCTTAATAGAATACTCTGTTCTATAAATAGCCTCTACATTCTGAGGATCGCCTTCCATCATAATATAATCAATTTGACCATTACCATTAAGATCCACTGTATCAAGACCAAGCTCAGCTATTATTTCTCCCTGTATAGTACCAGCCTGGCGTCCTTCATTTCCAATATACGTAACATCCCATCCTCCATTTTTCCATCTGAGTTCTTCTTCTGATAAGGGTTCCCTATTTACATATATAAGAGGAGTTCCTGCTTCTACTACAAGATCTGTTATCTTACCGGCCTCGCTTGCATTTACAAGATTGACTACAATCACATCAACATCTTGTTCTATATAATCTTTTACCTGCTGCAATTGTGTATCATAATCATTTTCAGCATAATCTATAATAATATTATCTTCCGAAAAGCCCTGCTCTAATAATGCAGAACTTAGTCCTTCGCTAAAAAGATCTATGTAATTGTCACCTTGAGTATATAATGAAATACCAATTTTATAATCAGAATATTTATTGTCGATAGATGTTTCTGTTGTCGTATCAGAACTATTATTATCGACTTCACTAATATCTTTACCGGTTGAGCAACCAGCTAACATAAATAAAACTAATACTACTGGTACAACTTTTTGGAGCGTATTTTTCATAAACAGGAATATTCCTCCTCATCCTTCCCATAAATACCAAAACATTATACAACATATCATGTTTTTTTGGCTATATCTACGTTCTCACATTGCTAAAAATCATGTATTTTTGTTGCAATGCTTCAAAAATGCAAACAAGATGTTGAGAAAAAATATTTGAAAAAGCACAATATATTGTACAAAAAAGCATGACATATTCGAAGGTTTATTGTATAATATTCATATGAAAAAGAGGGGGGTAAGCGTATGAATTGTATTTTTAAAGCCAGGTTATTAGCTGACCTTAAGGGAGTTCTTGATCCAAAGAGATATGTTTCTACGCTGAAGAAGATTCATGACTATAAACCAGACTATGGCAAGTATCTGATGACAGTTCCAGTTGAATATAGCCTTGAACTTCTGCATTTGCCAGAAATGAGTTATGACGAATGTTGTGCTCTTCTGACAGCACTTGCTTGTGATAGCAAGCATTTTAGGGACAACTACTATAACGGATATGTACTACCAGTTCTGGAGAGAATGATTGACATTCAGAGAAGTCAGCTGTTTAGCGTAACAGCCTAATACAACTTAATATCGAAACCAATTGGATCAGTTCTAATTGAACTGGTCCTTTTTTATATCATAGGAAATTGCTTTCCTATGATATAAAAAACGCTCCGCTAAGGATGCGCACTCGCGCGATAGGTAAATGTTGCATAAATGCAACCGCGCTCGGCGCGAGAATGTCGCAAGCGACATTCTTTATTCTATTATGAGACATTTTACTTGCTGTTCGTATCTAATCGAACAAAATATAAAATAATATTTTGGCTATTATCAAAATCACTTTCACTCCGATATATATAATAGCAGGTGAGCTAAGGACAGCAAAGAGCTTCAACGGACTGATAGATTCCTGAAACAGAAAGGAGGCTATCATGCAGAAAAAATATGTAGTCACGCAATATTTTGCTTCATATTGTAGAAGCGATAAAGCTGCATTACTGGAAGAATACTCATAAGCAAGCCAGCTAGGGAAAGCGCGGATCTTCAAGGAACGAAGAAGAGTATGCGCTCTTTTTATTGCTTAAAATAATAACTTTATTTTAACCCGGATTAGCTTCCATATGCATTCATCCTTGAAACTGTGTTTTTTATTAAGTTGGTATTACGGTTTACACAATTCAGTTTTTAAAGAGGAATGCTTATGAAGATTGCAGCAAGTAATGTAGTAATGAATTCGGACAGAACATTTAAAGAAATTAATGCAAAAAGTTATACACAAGGCATCTCATTTCAGAATAATTTACTGAACGAATCTAGAATACGTGGATTAAAAGATTCTCTTGAAATGTCAGATGATTCATATCTATCAAGTAATTTTACTTATACAGGTCTTGACAGAGCACAGACAGACACATCCGTTAAAAATAATGCCCAGGATGTTCTGGATGAAATACGTCAGATAAGAGTAAACTTACTAACGCTCATTTTAGGTATGTTTCAAAATATGAGTAGAAGTGCAAAATATACAAATACTACATCGAGTCTTATAAGTAGTATTAATAACTCTTCTAAAATATTTGCATATGAATCTTTTTCCGATATGCACTTGGAAAAAGAACAGACTTCATTTAGTGCCAAAGGAATTGCATATACCGAAGATGGCAGAGAAATCGACTTTGGTGTAGATATAGCAATGTCCAGAACATATGCAAGTTATGCAAATATAACAGTTGCAAGAGAGGTGAATCTATTAGATCCACTGGTAATCAATGTAGGGAATAATATAACTGACATCACGGATCAGAGCTTTTACTTTGATTTGGATGCAGATGGAGACAAGGAGTTTGTTTCAAATATTGGAAGTGGCTCAGGATTCCTCTCCTATGACAAAAATGGTGACGGAATCATAAATGACGGTTCTGAATTATTTGGAGCACTTAGTGGGAATGGTTTTTCAGATCTTGCCGGATACGATAAGGACGGAAATGGCTGGATAGATGAAAACGACGATATTTATAACAAGTTAAGAGTATGGTACAAAGATAAAAATGGAGATGACGTTCTGATGACTTTAAAAGACGCAGACGTTGGAGCAATTTATCTTGGACACGCCGCAACCGAGTTTACGGAGCAGGGCTCAGATTTCAGTGTGAACGGGGTAATCCGCCAAAGCGGAATCTACTTAAAGGAAAGTGGTGGATCTGGTATCGTACAGCAAATAGATTTAGCTGAGAAAGGTAACAAGTCAGAAAATAACAAAACAGAAATTACAGACGAAATGTTAAACAAACTTTATTTTTGATATAAAATCAAAAGTATTACCATAAAAATTAAAAGAGAAAAATAAAAAACGCGCTCAAATAAATGATCTAAAAAGCCTGAAGTCACATGGTCGTGACTTCAGGCTTTATCCTATTTTATTCATTTGTTATAACATATGACTTCTCCTGCTGAGGATCAGTTAGAAGTCCCAAACGGAAATGCTTTCTACACAGAGATACATATGATTCATTACCACCCATCATAACCTGTGCACCTTCTCGAACAATCTGTCCATTATGTACACGAGCATTGTAATGTGCTCTCTTACCACACCAGCATACTGTAGGTACTTCTTCTATCTTATCTGCAATCTCCATAAGGCGCTTGGCACCTTCAAAGAAATGACTTGTAAAATCTGTTCTAAGTCCATAGCAGATAACCGGAAGGTTGTATGCATCAACAATATCTGCAAGAATATCTACCTGTCCTTCTGTAAGGAACTGCGCTTCATCAATAATAATACAGTCTATTGTCTTGTATCTGTCAGATTTACCTGTCATCCATTCATTACAAACTTCTGATAGAAAATCTTCTACAAATATACAATCAGCCTCGAGTCCTATTCGTGAACGAATAACCTTCTCTCCGTCACGATTCTCAATACCTGGTTTTAACAGTATTGGGTTTTGTCCCTTTTCTATGTAATTGTATCGAACCATCAGCGCATTAGCAGTCTTGGAACTGCCCATGGCACCATATCTAAAATATAATTTAGCCATAACTCTCCCCTGCAAATTTTTTAATGCAGTTTAAGTTTATCATAAATAGCATAGGAGTATTTACTGAAATTTAAGCATTTTCTTTCTTTTTAACTGAAATATCAGAAGGCTCAAAAATAATATGCTTTATTGGAAGAAGAGCTGTTATAACTATCTGTCCAAAAATCATACATGCAATAACTTCTCCGATTCCTACTGTAAGCATAAGGAATGGAATTGCATCTGTCATACCATAAGCATATCTAAGTACAAATGGAACAATAATTGCATTTGAAACTACTGGTGGGATTGTGCATAAGAATCTGTTATTCTTAAGCATATAAGTTCCAACGGCTCCAATTATAGTCGCAATAGTTCCAAAAATTATATCTGGAACAGCACAACCAGTAAGAATATTACTGATAAAGCAACCAATTGCAAGTCCTGGAATAGCAGCTGGTGTAAAGAAAGGCAGAACAGTGAGTGCCTCTGAAAATCTGACCTGAATAGCTCCACTTGCAAGATTAAAACTTGCAGCAAGTGCTGTCAGAACAATATAGATTGCAGCTATCATAGCTGCGTGTACTAAGTACAATACCTTTTTATCTCTCATTTTATTATCTCCTTTAGGTGTTTTGCGAGTGGGAAGGTTAACACTCGTATTGCTCACAAGATACTACTCCTTTTTTTCAAATTTGTAAAGTTTCTAAAACAGAATTCAAAAGAAAAAAGGAGATCACTCTCCTTTTTTTCTTATATTATTAAGTTCTTCTAATTCTTCTACTCCATATAATTCATCAAGCAGTATTGTTCTCTCTTCATCATCGTCATTTACATCAAAGAGTGGATTAGTTCTTGGATCTGAATCATAGTTGTCGAGCTTATTCAAATTGTCCTGAGTTATCACTTTATTCATTTCATTATTCTTAAATACCTCAGGTATATCTGCATCCAGATTATGAGCAGTCTGTACATGCTGAGGATTAAGAGTTGGAGACAGTATACTGTTCTGCTCATCTGCTGATAACATACGTCCTTTTGAACTTATCTCTTTTTCCTGTTTGCTGGATTCTTTTGTATTTACGATCTCACTATCTGCCTTTTGATCAAACGGTAGAGTTACCTTTTCGCTTTCCTTGTCCATAATAAGCCTGTGAGCCTCAGCCCTCTTTGCAGTAATCATCTGAACAACGTCTGATTCAAGCGAGTCTATTCTACATCCAATGGCGCGATGTCCCTTAACATCAAACTCTCTTACCATTACACCTTCAACAGTATATAAATGGAATGTATTATCTATTCTGAACTGAATAGTTATGCTATCACCTTTCTGACACTTAGTATACTTATCCAAAATAACAGCAATGCCACTCATCGAGATATCATAAACTATAACATTTCTCATATCTTGATTATTAATACTGATAAGCCCCATTTTGGTAACATCAAATCTTTCTGCTTTTCTGCGATTATCAGCTGCAGACTCTTTATCACATCTAATCAGGTGGAATTGTCCATATTTCGTCATTATAGGCAGGATTGAGTCTGCATAAAAAGTATATGTTCTGTCGTCTCTGAGATTCTTGACATAAACTTCGCATGGATCAATTATCTCTATACATTTATCAAAATAAGTCAGTGATTCAACCAAAAGCCCCACCGGCATACCAAACATAGCTTTTGTATAGAGCAAAATAGGATGGTTATTTATCTTTGCATATATTTTAATTGTCGAATCATGCATTACTTCATTTATATACATATAATTCTCCAATCCATAATTATACGATGATAGCTGCAAAAAACCATTTATTATCCAAATTATACATTCTTAATTATCGCAAAAATGATTCTTATTATTAATTTTACTCAAAGTCAGTCAAATGTGCAATTTAATTCATATTAAATATTTTTGACTAAAATTGTGCAAAAAATTCATTGCTTATTTGCCAGATAATTGGTATTAATATGATGCATGGTTTTAGCAGATTAAAGCAATGCATTAAAGGTAATTTTAACGTGAAAATAAAATCAAGGAGATTTCTATGGGCGGTTTTTTTGCTACAGCATTAAAAGATGACTGTGTCTTTGACCTGTTCTTTGGAA
>CAMJFD010000160.1 GCA_946404845.1 uncultured Butyrivibrio sp.
TGTAACTCTTTGGATTAGAGAGTCAGGACTTATAAATAAAATTCCGAAGTATATGGTATACGGAGTCAGAGGACTTGCGGTACTGGGAATGTTATATATTATTGTCTGCTGTATCCTAATGGGTACACAGTTTAGTTCAAATGGAGAAAAAGATCTTGATTATATAATCGTTCTGGGAGCGCAGGTAAGGACAACAGGACCAAGTATAGTTCTCAAATACAGACTAGATAAGGCAGTTGAATATCTAAATGATAACCCGGATACAACCTGCATTGTTTCAGGCGGACAGGGAGGAAATGAGCCTACAGCTGAAGCATCAGTTATGAGAGATTATCTTGTAGATAAAGGCATCGATGAAAACAGGATTCTAGTAGAAGATAAGTCTCTAAATACTATACAGAATATCGAATTTAGCAAGAAGATAATAGAAGATGACTGTAATGGGGATTACGATAACGTTGGAATTCTATCTAATAATTTCCATGTATTTAGAGGAACAGCAATTGCGAGAAAGCAGGGACTTAATGGAGTATGCGGTATTGCGGCAAGTTCTCATCCAAGATTTCTACCTAATAACATGCTAAGAGAATGCTTTGGAATTCTCAAAGATTTCATACAGGGCAATCTGTAATTTGTCCGTTTTATTCTATATTTTGTCACGTATATTTCCATAATAAATACTGTAAATTTATATATAGGTCTATCAAAAGCAGCTGGGAACTGGTTTTGACAGACTTATATTGGGGTTAAAAATTTTATGGAGGTATTTAGTGTGAAAAAGGTTCTGAGAACAAAAGGCATGGCTGTTGCTACAGTAGCTACAGTCATTGCAGGAATGGCAGCGCCTGCAGGGTTACAAAACGGTTTTATAGTTGATGCTGCTGCTAATAATATTATTAGCGATTTTAATTCTAATTTTGAAGCCAATAGTAGTGATGACAGAGTATATTGGTGGAATGATCTTGAATGGAAAAAAGAAGCTTTTACCCTTACACCTTATTCAGATGAAGATGCAAAGCCAGGAGATGACTGCGAGCAGAAATATCTGAAGATTGATGGGGCAAAGGGATGTAAGTTAAGGTCCGGTGATATATCCAAATTATTTAGTAATAATAGTACTTATGCATATAGCTATTACTATAGAATTAGTGATGGCTTGGATGAAACAGTAGAAATATATATTGATAACGGATCTGAAGTATCATTTGGAGATAAGACAATTGAGGCAGTTTCTGATAATGGTTGGTACAAGGTTACTGGTACATTTACAACAACTGATATTGGTGATGAGACTGAAATTGGTCTCAAGGTAACAGGTGAAGTTACAGCGTTTGACGTTGATAACCTTCAGATTGAATTGGTCAGTAAGGGAGAAGATGATTCAATTTCCGGTAATGATGTTCCATCTGAATCCGAATCAGGATCAGGAACTTCAGAAAACATAGAATTGAATGATCCTAAATACAAAGAAATGGGTGCAAAAGAAATAAATTCAGAAGTTGAAGATATTACACCTCTTAAAGATGTTGTATTACAGAGCATGAATGATGGCAATTTCATTATGGGTGCTGAGGTTACAGGCGCGGACATGAACGATGATATGGTTATGTCTCTTGTAAAAAAGCATTTTAATGGAATTACACTTGGTAATGAACTTAAGCTTGATTCTATGATAGGCAGATCATGTAAGGGTACACAGAAGGTTACACTTAATGATGGTAGCGAAGTGGATGTACCAGTTCTAACATTTACAAATGCTGATAAGTATCTTGATTATTTTGCAGGATGGAATGAAGCTCATCCAGATCAGAAGATCAGAATAAGAGGTCACGTATTTGTATGGCACTCACAGGCTCCAGAGTGGTTCTTCCATGAAGACTATGATGCAAACAAAGCTTATGTAACACCAGAAGTTATGAATAAGAGACTTGAAGGATATATCAAGGTAATGGCAGATCACTTTACTAATAGATATCCAGGTCTTTTCTACGGATGGGACGTTGTAAATGAAGCTGTAAGTGACAACACAGGTACATATAGAAATGGCGATGAGAATAGCAGCTGGTGGAGAGTATATAATTCAAATGAGTTTATTATAAATGCATTCAGATATGCTAATAAATATATGCCTAAAGATATAATGCTCTTCTACAATGACTACAATGATACAACACCTAGAAAGGTTAAAGGTATCTGCCAGTTAATCAGTGATGTTAAGGCACATGAAAATGATGCTGATATGCCTACAAGAATCGATGGATTTGGTATGCAGGCTCATTATAATGTATCTTCACCATCTGTAGAAGATTTTGAAAATGCTGTAAAAGCATACACAGATCTTGGAGTTAGTGTACAGCTGACAGAAACTGATGTTAAGTCATCTGTAGATTATGATAACAGTGATGCAATGAGACAAATCGAATACATCAAGTCAGCATATATCTACAAGCAGATTTATGAGAGTCTTCTCAAATTAAAGGCTGAGGGTAGAGATATCAGCGGATTTACAGTATGGGGAGTTATTGATGAAACATCATGGCTACAGACATTTAATGATGTAGGCGGCGGAGCAAATGGCAGAAGACATCATGTACCACTTCTCTTTAATACAACAGAAGGTAACTATGTTCACAACCTTGCTTATGATGCATTTGTAAATCCGGATTCACTGCCAGCACTTCCACCAAGCATTAAGACACTCGACGTATTCGAAGGAAGCTTTGATAATGCCAAGACTTATACATTTGGTGATGATGCCACTGTTATCAATTTTGCTCCTATCTGGAAAAATAACGAGATTCTGGTAAGAGTAAATGTAGAAGACTCAGATGTAAATGCAGACGATAGTGTTACATTATTTATTGATGCTGCTGATACAAAGGCAGAGGGTAATGTTAAACAGTATACTGCAGATAGCGAGAGCTTTACATTAACAGATAATGGATATACTGTAGATATTGCAGCATCTGACCTTGATCTTGTACCTGGTACAAAGGTTGGATTTGATCTTGGTGTAAAAAATGGTAGTACAACATTCTACTATAACGATACAACAGGAAATGCAGCTACAGATAGTAAGTACTCGGCATCTGGTTATATCAAACCTTATATGGAAATTGCAAAGGGAACACCTGCACTTGGAACAGATGATGAAATCTGGAACAGTGTAAATCCAGTTGACCTTAATATCAGACTTGGTGCAGCTTGCTCTGCCAAGGCAAAACTGTTATGGGATGAGGAAAACCTCTATGTTAAAGCTTATGTAACTGATGATGTATTAAATGCAGCAAGTAAGGATGCATATCAGCAGGATTCTGTAGAAATATTCATAGATGAGAATAATGCTAAGGCTACATCTTATGAAGATGATGATAAGCAGTACAGAGTAAGTTATGAGAATAATCAGTCATTTAATGGAACTAAGTGCGTAGCCGATAACATCACTTCAGTAGCAAATGTAACAGAAGATGGCTATGTAATTGAAGCGGCTATTAAGTGGACAGAAGGTGCACAGGCTGCAGGTAATAAGATTGGTATAGAGCTGCAGATTAATGATGCAGGTTCTAATGGCAGCAGAATTGGTACACTTAGCTGGTTTGACCAGTCTGGTAATGGATATCAGAACCCAGCTGTATTTGGTACAGCAACACTTGTAGAAAGCGCTAATAGCGAAAGTGGAAATTCAAGTACAGAAGCTACTACAGGAACATCTACAGAAGAAAATGGTGGAAATTCAAGCTCAGCAGCTACAGGATCAAGTGATGAAGAAAAGCCTTCAGATAATGGAAATGCAGCAGCTAGTGATGCAGCCACAACTGGAAACAGTAATTCAGCAACATCAGGAAGCGGAGAGCAGACTAATCCATCAGTATATGTAGATGTAAATGCCAAACCAGAAGGAACTAAGTTAACTTCTGGAAGTGCTAAATATGTTGTACTTGCAGATGGTACAGTTAAGCTCACTAAGTTATCTGATAAGAAGAGTAAAAAGATCAAAGTGCCAGCAACTATAACTGTTGATGATGTAACATACACAGTTTCTGAAGTTGGAAAATCAGCTTTCAAGAAGACAAAAGCATCATCAGTAGTATTAAGCAATAATATTACAAAGATTGATTCTAAGGCATTTAAATCAAGTAAGGTAAAGACTGTATATATTAAGAGTTCAAAACTTACAAAGTCTTCAATAAAGAATTGTCTAAAAGGCAGTAACGTTACTAAGATCAAACTTAAAGGTGATGCCAAAGACTTAAAAGAAGATTACAAGAAGATCTTTACTAAGAAGAACGCAGGCAAAAAAGTTATAATCAAATAAATGATAAATAATATAACCCCAATACACAGAAGCGAAGGCTTAGGCCTTCGCTTCTGTGATTTTATTCAATGATTTTTATTTAATGTTTTTTATTCTATAGCCTTTAGTGCATCTGACATAGGAATCTTATGTATCTTGTGCATCTGGAGAATATGTACTATTAAATAGCAGATGATTCCTGACACAAAGATGAAAGGATATACATGTGGTGCTACGTAGTATGGAAGCCAGCCATTGAAACGTAGAAGCATAACACTCCATATTTTACCTATTACAAAATAAGACAAAGGCATACTCAGTAGCATGGATATGACAGTTACTATGGCAGTAGAAGTATTATAGAGAGAATTTACTTCTGCGTCATTGTAGCCTAGTATTTTCATGATTGATATTGACTTTGAATTTTTTTCTACAATCATCTTGGCCAGCAGATATATTACTATTATGAACAAAATTGATGCAAAAAACTGGAACAGAACAAATGAACCTCCTAGAGAGTCAAGTAGCTGATCAGCAGTTACGGTAAGATCATCTGTTGTAATAGTAGATGCAATATTGTCATATTTGATATCCGTTATTTCTGTGTCTGAGAAATATCCATTATAATAATCTTCGTCATAGTCAAAAACCTTGTTAAACATCTCTAAAGACATATAAGTTGATAGAGATGCTTCGTAAGTATAAAAGCCTGCCACTTCAAAAATATAATTATTAGATCCAAACTCCTCACTGAGCCTTATCGTATCACCTATCTCCAGACCATATTTGTCACGATATGCAGAAGATACAACAATCTGATTTTCATTATCTGGTAGATCTATGTCATCAAAATATGCAGAATCTGGCTCAATACCATAAATACTTATAGTTTCATCAGATTCATTTAACAGATTTGCAATAGCAAACTTCTCAGCAGATGCATTTTTGGTATCAGAAGCTTTTTTGAGCAAATACTGATAATTCGAAATCTGAGAAGATAATACCGACTCCTTGTAATGAATTAGAAGTGGTGAAAAGAGTGTACCAAACATTAACAATAAAACTGCAAGGAAGATTCCGCAGAACAGAATCAGATAAGCGGATTTATTTTGAATAATTATCCTAGCCCTGAATCTTGTTAGAAACTTCCATTCAGGAAGATTTGCAACACGCTTTCTGTTATTGTTCTTGATTTCGCCTCTTAGGAAAGTAAGAGGGCTGCGTTTCATCTCTTTGTTTATAATAAAGAGATTGACTGCAAATACAATTACAGCAGGTAAAATAGTGGTTTTAACAAACGCATCCATATTCCATAGAGTTACATAACTTGGAAGAGAGTAGCTTGAGTAATACATATCTGCAACATAATATTTCATAAGTGTATAACCTAGAATATTACCGACTATTGCAGCAATTATAGTGATGATAACAGGCATTGTTATGTAATGAATAACCAGCTCTTTTCTCGTATAGCCTGATGCTCTAAGCGTACCAATTACCATGGACTCCTGTTCAATTGTATTCTTGGTTGTGACTGCAAATATAAAGGCGATAATAATTATTATTACGTACAGGAAATAATTGATAAATATGGAATCTGATCCAAAGTCATCGCCTGTAAAATTAATGGCCTGATTGTCCTGCCTTGATATGAACTCCTTGATTTCTGAATCTTCTCCAAGAAAATGTGTTACAGCATCTTCGATAGAGCCTTCTATATCATCGTCTTCATCAGAAATCATCATCATGAGCATACTGAGGATAGAAGCCATGTCGCTTGCTTCACTTTCAATGTCATCCTGTGAGTTTCCTGTTATATTAGCAATTAGAGTATTCAGAATATCCTCGGACTTATCCTGGGCTTCACTGTCACTTAATTCTTCATCAAATGTGTAGGCGTAGCAGTATCTAAGTCCAACATCATCGAGATTATCAAAAGCCTTGTCTGTTACAAGTGCAATAGTGAATTTATTGGCGTCGAACATTGTGTCATTATTATCTTTAAACAGAGCAGTGTAGTCGGACAGAGATACTAATCCGCATATGGTAAAAGAAGTATCGTCTATAATAAGCGTATCTCCAATTTCCAGTTCATTATTCTCTGCATATAATCTGTCGATTGCAATTTCATCATTCTGATCTGGAAGCTTACCTTCCATAAGGTCAGGCAGATTAACAGTTGTCCTGTTTTTGTAGATCCTTACCATATGTTCATTGGATAAATCTTTGTTTTTGTAAAAAAGCTCTGTTACATTTGCTCCGTTTTCTGAAAGGTCAGACAGGAGAGAGTCTGTTATAGGAGAAGCTAAAATGAAATGGCCATCCTCAATATTATATTTGGTAAAACCTTCATTATAAGCATGAATCATGCTATCTCCGGCAACATCAAAGCCGGAAACAAATGCGATAGTAACTATGAGAAATAGCATAAGGGCAATGTACTTACCAATGTCATTAGTCAATTCTCTTTTAAATCTTTTGTTTAATGGATTTTTCATATCAGCCTCCCTGTTATAGCTCTAGCTCAGAAGCTGGTATTCTGTTAGCATTCATGTCATTATGTCTTATCTGTCCGTCTCTCATTCGTATGATCTGGTCAGCCATTTTGGATATATCTTCATTATGGGTTACCATTACAACAGAACTCTTATATTTTCTGTTTACAGCTTCTATAAGGCGCAGAATCTCCATAGAAGTCTTTGAATCCAATGCACCTGTTGGTTCATCACAGAGTAGGATTTCAGGGTTTTTGATGATGGCTCTTCCTATGGATGTTCGCTGCTGCTGACCACCTGATAACTGACTTGGAGTTTTGTGTCTGTGCTCCCAAAGCCCAAGTGTTTTAATTAGATCATTTAGATCTAGTGGATTATCGCTAAGATACGCACCTACTTCGATGTTCTCTTTGACAGAGAGATTTGGAATAAGATTATAGGATTGGAATACATATCCCAGATGGCTTCTCCTGTATGCAGTAAGTGCCTTTTCGTTCATGTTGCCTACAATATTGCCATTTATAGATATCGTTCCGGAATCAGCTGTTTCAATTCCGCCTATGATATTTAACAGAGTTGATTTTCCAGATCCGGACGGACCTAATAGAACACAGATGTCACCTTTTTGTACAGTAAAAGAAATACCCTTTAGTACCTCAGTTTTGTTCTCACCTTCACCAAAGGACTTTTTGATATTATTTAGTTCTAGATACACTGTAGCTTTCTCCCTTGCTTTTATTAATACTGAAAATAAAGAGTCGCATGAGGCTCTTTTGCTTCCAAGCAGATTAGCATATTTATAATTCTAATTTCTGCCTGAACTGAATACATTATACACCTGTTTGTTAGTTTTGGCTAACGTGTTAATAACTAACAAAAACTTCCCACACCCCTCCATGCGATAAAACAGTCATCTACTCGCTTT
>CAMJFD010000161.1 GCA_946404845.1 uncultured Butyrivibrio sp.
GAGCAATTCGTATATCATAAGATGTCAAAAGGTACTTTTGACATCTACATCATTTATATAGTTTGCTAAAAGTTTTTCTTATCTGAGGGGAATTATTATGGCCGTAATCACTGCTGAATATATTGTAAGTCATATTGATGAGGCAATAGAAAATAAGTATATAAAAGTATTTGCACAACCAGTAGTCAGGACCTTAACTCAGAAGGTCTGTGGCTTTGAAGCTTTGTCCAGGTGGGATGACCCAGTATATGGGTTAATTTCGCCTGGAATTTTTATACCTGCACTTGAGCAGGGCAATTTAATTCACAAACTTGATACATATGTTGTAAAAGAGCTGTGCGACTATTATAAAAAGAGAATGGCAGATAATATGCCTATAATTCCTGCGTCATTTAATCTGTCCAGACAGGATTTTGATAATTGCGATATATGCAATTCTATAGAAAGATGTGTTGTAAGTAGCAAAGTTCCAAGAGAAATAATACATGTAGAAATTACAGAATCTCTTATTGGTTCAGATCAGGAATATATGAAGGAAAAGATAGATGACCTTCATAGATTGGGATATGAAGTATGGATGGATGATTTTGGCAGTGAATATTCATCTTTTAATGTCCTGAAGGACTTTGATTTTGATTTGCTTAAGATTGATATTAAATTTGTAAAGGGCAGTTTTAATGATAAGACCAAAAAGATAATAAGGTCAATTGTCGATATGGCCAAGCATATAGGCGTATTCTCACTTGCAGAAGGTGTAGAGACCAAGGAACAATTTGAATTTTTCAGAGAAATCGGTTGTGACAGGATACAGGGATTTTATTTTGGCAAACCGGTTTTATTAGATGGACTCTATGAGTATATAAGCAGGCAGAATCTGCAGATAGAAGCTACATCTGACAGAAAATATATGGAAACGATAGACAGAATCAACCTGATTGGTTCTGAAGGCTTTGATAAATTATCAAATCAAAAGAAAAATGTAGCTAATTATGAAAATGCCAGACCTCTAGCAATTGTAGAAATAGAGAATGGTATCAGGAACATTATGTATTATAATACTGCCTTTTTGGATGAGCTTAATAGTATAGGAATAGAAACTACTATGCAGCTACATGAAAAATTGTTAGATGCAGATACCGCAGTTGGTAAACGTGTTGTGGCTACGCTTAGTATGGCCAAGTACTCTGGTAAAGCTGAGAGATTTGACTTTATTAGGAATAATTATCTGTGTACCTGCAGATTTATTAAGATAGCAGAGAATGCTAAATCAGAAGCTTACTTGTGTGAATTCAGAAATCTCGCTAATGACACAGGATATGAGAAGCTTGAAAAGCTGAACAAGATGAGCAGGGTTATATATAACCTGTATGAAAGAGTAGATATTATAGATATTCCTGGAAATAGTTGGACCAATATATATTCCAATACTGCAACTAGTATTGGATATACACCAGAGAATCTTGAAAATGCAGTTCATAAATATGTTTTAAATGATATTCATCCTGCTGAGAGGGAGAGTTTTCTTGAGTTCTATGATATTAGTACTATGATGGAACGAATACATAATGCACCTTCTAATATTATTACTAGTCCTGTTAGAATTAAGCTTAATTCTGGTAATGAATATGCATGGATGCTGCTTATAATTACTTATTGTGGACTTGACAGGAGCAAGCTCTTATCGTGCCTCAGGCCTATGTCATCAGAGGAAATCATTCGTATGGTCAAGACACAAAAGCGTCACCATAATGATGACGATATAAGAGTTAATTTATGGGATGCTATATTCTATAATTCTGAAATAGGAATGTTCTACAAGGATAGGGACAGAAAATTTCTGAATGTAAATAATGCATTTCTTGATTATTATTCATTTGAAAGCAAGGCTGCTGTACTTGGTAAGACTGACGAAGAGATCGGATGGCACATCGATACACTTTCAAGTATGGACGATGAATTTGAAGTTATTAAAAGAGGAATACAGACTGTATTTGAACCTATTGATTGTATCAAAAATGGAGAGATTCATCATATACTGGCCAGTAAAATGCCTGTGTATGTGGATGGCAAGATAGAAGGACTTCTGGGGTATTTCATAGATACAGAGAACGTGACAGCAAGTATCAGGAAAAATGATGCAGTCCATGATAAATTAACAGGAGTTATGAATATTACAGGATTTATGAATGCTTGTGTTGCATATCAGGATAGTTATATAGCAGAAAAACAGGATTTTGCATTCATATATATTGATATCAGACATTATAAGAATTTAAATGAAATGTATGGAATTGAAATTGGCAACAAGATGTTAAAAGAAGTTGCAGATATAATATCAGGAATTGTTTCTAATACAGGAATCGTTGCTAGAATAGGCGGAGACCATTTCATAGTTATTACTGCCGCTAATGACAGAAATAAAATTCTTAAAATGGGAGAAGAAATACATAAGGCACTGAATAATGTTTATTATATAGATGGTGAAAAAATATCCATTTTTGTTGATTATAGTTATGCCTTCTACTCTGATTATCACGATATTGATAAGCTGCAGGCAAGTGTCAGAAGCCGTATTCAGGAAAAAAAGGATTCTGAGGGATAGGATTGTTGTATTATCTGTTTGTGATATAATAACTAAATATGTGAATTGGATATTCATATTTATAAGAAACCCGCATATATTGCGGGTTTCTGTTTGTTGCACAAGACCGGCAAGCGAATGGATGCTTGCATACAAATTCATTTGCCGGTCGTAAGAACATGGAGCACTAAGTGCGGAATGTTCGTGTGCGAAATCGAGTAGGAGTCAGCCTACTCGATGGTAAAATATAGTATTTGCAGTTTATGATGGCAGGGAATATTCTGCAGATTATATTGATAGTATTTGAGGTAAATATCAGGTATGAAGAGAAATGTAAGTATTACAGAGATTTCTAATGGCAAGATGTACACAAGTAGTGAAAAGGTGCGCCTGTTCTGCGATGACTGTGATGGTTGTAGTGCATGCTGCAATGATATGGGAGATTCTATTGTCCTTGATCCATTTGATATGCATCAGCTTACAAGAGGAGCAGGAATTTCATTTGCTGAGCTTATTAGTAAGGGAATTATAGAGATAAATGTAAAAGATTATGTACTACTGCCAAATTTTAAAATGCAGAATGATGATAACAGCTGTTACTATTTAAATGCAGAAGGTAAGTGCAGTATACATGGTTTTAGACCAGGGTATTGCAGACTGTTCCCACTTGGCAGAATTTATCAGGGCGGTAAGTTCAAATATTTTCATATGGACAAGGAATGCCAAAAACAGAAGCACAAGATGATAAGGATAGCAGACTGGATTGGATATGAGAATACAGAGGAATATGAATGTTATGTTCAGATATGGCATGATCTTCTTAAGACTGTTTCGGATAAGGCAGATCTTCTTCAGAATGAACAGCTTCAGCAAATTGATATTTATATAATGCAGCTTTTTTATGAAAAGGAATATGGAGATGACTTTTTTGGCGAATTCAGAAAGAGAGTAGAAAATGAGAATCTTAAATCTATTCTGGATGCACTTAAGAGTATGAAAAGATAATTCTGTAAGAAATATAAAAACAGCTATACTAGTCCAGTTATTTCAGGGCGGTTAGTATTATGGTAAGAGAGATGAAGTTATGACTAATATGAATATTGATAAATCTAAGATAAGTATAAGGACAGCACGCCCTGAAGATGCCAGTGATCTTCTGGAGATATATAGACCATATATAGAAAAAACAGCAATTACATTTGAATATGATGTTCCATCAGTTGAGGAATTTAGGAATCGTATTATCAGGATTACCAAAAAATATCCTTATATAGTAGCTGAATATGAGGGCACAATCATTGGATATGCTTATACGCATGAGTTTTATGGCAGAGCAGCATATGACTGGTCTGTAGAAACAACTGTTTATATTGGGATGGAATATCACAAAATGGGTATTGGAAAGCTTTTATATGCAGAAATTGAGAAGATATCCAGAAGGCAGAATATCTTGAATTTATATGCATGTATCAGTTTTCCTGATGTTGATGATGAGTATCTGACACGTAATAGTATTGAATTCCATGAGCATATGGGATACAGATTTATAGGAGAATTCCGTAAATGCGGCTATAAATTTGACAGATGGTACAATATGGCATGGATGGAGAAGATACTGGGAGAACACACAGCATCTAATCCAAAAGTTATACCAGTTAATGAGTTATCATGATTAAAAGACAATATTTTTTCAAATTCCGAACACACTTTTTACACATTTAAAAACTATTATAATAATCAAGAAGTGCGAAACAAATCAGTTTCATAACTTCCTCCCTTATAAGAAATGAAACTTTTCATACGGCCATCTGTACTCCCAACAGATGGCCTCCTCCCATTAATAGACAAATTTAATATATATTAACGCTTTTAGTTAAGATTTAGTAATGCATAGTACAATCCATATAAATAGAACGCATAAGCTGATTCTAGTCGGTTCTATTTAATAGCTTTTATTATGACATTACAGAAAGGGTTAATATGAAAAATAACAAGAAAAAAAATCTGCCAGGGTACATAAGCTTTATATTAATTGTTTCTTTTACCACATATGTATTATTAAACACTTTTGTACTTGCAGATGCTTATCAGACTGATATAGAAAGTGCAAGCTCAACTATATTTGAAGAGGCACTTGCAAATACACAGAGTAGTAATTCAGAAGCATCTACATCAGAAACTACGGAAGATGAGAATACAACATCTACTGATGAAGCTGACTCTGAAGATATAGATGATACTACTGCAAATTCAGAAACAGAAAATGAGGATACAGACTCGGAATCGTCAAGTGGGCATGGCAGTCATTCTGGACACAGCATGAATAGTGGAAAAAGCGGACCTGGAAACGGTGGATCAGGTTCGGACAAGCATAGAAGTTCAGGATCTGGTAACTCAACTGAATCAAGTGATTCTACAGAATCAAGTAATACAACGGATTCAAGTGATTCAGATTCAGAATCCAGTTCATCCACAGGCGATATCACAGTGTCTGTATCAGATGAGACATATGAGACATATAGTGATGATAATATAACCATTACAGTTACAGAATATACAGTAAATAATACTCAGGTCTATGTGGCAGATGTAACAGTTTCTTCTGCAGAGTATTTAAAAACAGCTTTTGCTAATGATACTTATGGCAAAAATGTCACTGCTACAACTTCGGAAACTGCTGCAGCAAATAATGCAATTCTTGCTATAAACGGTGATTATTATGGCGCTCAGGAGACAGGATATGTTATTAGAAACGGAGTTGTTTATAGAGATACAACAAGTTCTGACGAAGACATATTATGCATATATGCTGATGGAACTATGGAGATAGTCAATACCAGTGAGAAAACAGCTGATGAGTTGGTAGCAGAAGGTGTATGGCAGGCATTTAGTTTTGGTCCTGCTCTTGTAGAAGATGGAACAGTTTCCGTTTCTGTAAGTGAAGAAGTTGGTAAGGCAATGACCAGCAATCCTCGAACAGCAATAGGAATAATAGATTCTAATCATTATCTGTTCGTAGTCTCTGATGGTAGAACAGATGAGAGTGAAGGTCTTACATTATATGAACTTGCAAGTTTCATGGAAAGCCTTGGAGCAACGACAGCTTACAACCTTGATGGAGGCGGTTCCTCAACAATGTACTATAACGGAACGGTAATTAATAATCCTACTACTACAGGTAACTCAATTAAGGAAAGAGAGGTAAGTGACATTGTTTATATTGGATGATGATGAGAGAAATTCTCTTTTGTTACATATTAGGATATATCTGGCTGTAACTGTATTTGTTGCATTATTTGGCGGGATATATGAGATTTTTAGTCATGAAGTGTATTCTTATTATATGATATATGCATTTGGTATTCCGCTTGTACTAGGAGTTGTGCCTTCTATAATCATATTAATGCATGGCAAGAATATGCCTTCAAGAGCTGCACTTAATAGTTACAATTCAGGAGTAGCTATGCTTACTCTTGGAAGCGTTGTAAAAGGAATACTGGATATATACGGTACTACTAATGTATTGCTACTGGTATATCCAATTGCAGGATGTATGCTGATCATAATTGGAATGATACTGGCATATGTATCTATAAAGAGAAAAAATAGAAATAAAGTAATAAGTGAAGTAGCCTGATTACTCCTCTGGCCATCCAGAGGAGGTGTGGATTTCGTAGTCTTCTGTAATAAAGAGGACTTCGATTCCATCAAGGCTTTCTATCAGTTCCATACCTTTTTCCATGCCTAGTGAAAAACATGTAGTTGAAAGTGCATCCCCAACGACTGAATCATCTGATAGAATTGTTATACCAATAAGCCCGTTATCCAGAGGATAGCCTGTAGATGTATCCAGAATATGATGATAGAATTTGCCGTCAACTTCAAAGTAACGTTCATAGGTACCAGATGATACAACGGATTTGTTTGAAGCTTTTACACCTGTAATAGATGTACTTGTGTCAGCAAAAGGTTTCTGAATGCCGATGTTAAAGTCTGAGCCATCTGGTTTACTGCCTATTAGCAGCACATTTCCACCAAGATTTATAATTCCGCTTGTTATATTTTCAGATACGAGATATGCCTTGAGCTTATCAGCTATATAGCCCTTTGCTATTGCACCAAGATCTATATTAGTATCTGGATCACTTATCGTAACAGTGTTTCCATTGATAGATATATTGTGATAATTAACATGAGTAAGAGCTTCTGAAATCGTAGATTCATCCGGAACTATATGCTCATCAGAATCAAAATCCCATAACAGGCTTACACTTCCTATAGTAGGATCAAAAGCGCCCTCAGATATTTCGGCATATTCAAGGGCTATATTCAGAAGTTCAATAGTTTCGTCAGATACCTCTACAGGTTGTCCATTAGATGTATTTATTTTACTAACATCACTATCGTCAATATGAGCTGAGAGAAGTTTCTCATAATGATCACACATATTCATGCATTCATCCAGAAGGGCTTCATCTGTTGTATTATAGAGAGTTATCTGAATAATTGTATCGAAATAGAAGCCTGTCCTGCTAATAGGTTCCGAGTTTTGTACCATAGAACATCCGCTTATGCTTAATATCAGTATGGTGCATGTTAGTAATGCAGATAATAATTTCTTATATATAGTTTTATTTAGAGCCATATGTATGTTAAACCTTTCCATAGTAAATAATAATTCAAATAGTCATATATAATAAACCGTTAGCCATGGCTTATTGCAAACCGGAGTCAGTTTAACACGATATAAATAAAGAGTCAAAGATGCAATTATAGCCCATAATTCATGATTTTTTCTGAGACCTTGAGTTTTGTATATATATCTGCATATTCAGAGGCACTTATTTCTTCTATATAATTAAGCGAATATTTTTTGGTGACACCTCTTTTATTCAGAATATCTGCAGCCTTGTTATAAGCTATTGCAGCTTCAACTTCTGTATCGTATTTACCTACAACATAGTTGCTGCGAACGTGAATAATAGCCTTGTAACGTACAAAACCTTTACTGGTGAACTGTTGAACACCGTTA
>CAMJFD010000162.1 GCA_946404845.1 uncultured Butyrivibrio sp.
TTTTTCTTGTGCGTGGAAGAGTGACTTGAACCAGGTTTCCTGCGGAAACCTGTTCGAGGTCTCCGCTTCGCTCCGGTCGTCGCTGAGCAGAGGGGTTTCGTTTAACGAAATATCGTGATAAGATTTATATAGAGTAGAAGAAAGTGGGAGAGATAGATGATTTCATATATGGTTGCAGCGATTGATATTGTAATCGCATCTATATGCCTCATTATTTCATTATATAAAATTATATATTTTAATCATGATCGAAAAGACACAAAGTGTATTATTGAAATCCATATATGCCTAGCTATGTTACTTATTTTTGACGTGGCATCCTGGTATAACGAAGGCAGAACATCTATAAAATCCATTATACTGATGCAGATAGGATGCTTCACTAATTTCTTTTTGGCATATGTAGAAATTATTAACTTTAATAAATACATGCTATGCTTTTTGGATGAGATAGACAGATTTACACAGATTATTGAACATATCATATTTTTTATTGGTAATGTACTGTGCGTGTTATCAGTATTTTCTATTTGGACTGGGATATTTTATTATATAGATGATGCTAATTATTATCATAGAGGTGATTATTTCTGGCTGTCATATTTTTTGAGCGGAATAGCTATTGGTCTTTTTACTATAAATGTTATGCACAATAGGAAACGGTATAGTAAGAGTATGAAGCTGGCTTTTTTCTTTTATCTTCTTTTTCCTGTAACTTTTATGATATTCCAATATTTCAATAATATTGGGATGCAGCTTCAGAGTACAGGTGTAGGTATAGCATTTATGTTACAGTTTATGCTTAGTGAAAGGGAGACCAGTCAGAAGATTATAGAACAACAGAAACAAATAATTCTCCAACAGCAGAAACTGATTGAAAAGGAGCAGGAACTAAGTGATATGAAAATGAGACTTATTGAATCGCAGATGCAGCCTCATTTCCTATATAATGTGCTTAATTCAATATATATATTGTGTGATATAGATACTGAGAGAGCCAAGACAGCTATAAGTGAGTTTTCTAATTATTTCAGGGAAAATTCAGAGGCTATAGCAACTCATGGAAATATTCCTTTTCTTAAGGAATTGAAACATGTAGAAGGATATCTGTACCTGGAAAAACTAAGGTTTGGTAATAAGTTGCAGGTTAATTATGATCTTACAGAAAATGGTTTTATGATACCGCCGCTCTCCCTACAGCCAATTGTAGAAAATGCTGTTAAACATGGACTTGGTAAGAAAAAGAAAGGCGGCATGATTAATATAAGTAGTAAATATGAAGATGACAGTTTTGTTATATGCGTGGAAGATAATGGAGTTGGTTTTGATGTAAATGAGCCATATGATCTGAATGATAAGAGAAGTCTTCATATTGGTATAAATAATGTAAAAGAGCGTATAGCACATATGTGTGATGGAACCGTAGAAGTAACGTCGCAAATAGGAGTTGGAACAAAAGTAGTTATCACTATACCAGATAAGAGAGGTGCAAAAGATGGAAGAGAATAAGAATGTTGTTACTAATTCGGAAACTGAGAACAATAATGAAACTGAACTTGATGTACTAAAGGAACTTAGAAATAATTCCCAAAAGCAGAGTTTTTATGCCAAACTTGCTGCATACTTTACAGGTGGAATATTTGTGGTTGTAGCTATAGCTATTATAGTAGTACTCCCTCAGGTCAAAAATACTGTTAACAAGGTGAATGCACTTGCTGATAGAGCAGAAACAACTATTGATGACGCAGAGGCTATGATAGAGAGTGTTACAGAAACTAGTAATAATGCGAATGAGATAATCATCAATAATTCAGAGAATTTTGCAGATTCTATAGAAAATCTGTCTAATTTGGATTTTGATGGTCTTAACCAGGCTATTTCTGACCTTCAGGATGCTGTTGGTCCATTTGCCAAACTTTTTGGTTCTAGTGGAAAATGACTTATGTTCATGGTAAGAGTTTCCTTTTAAATAGTGAGCCGATGAAAACTGATTTGGAAACGATAATTAATATTTGAATTGTTGCACAATTTATCTGCTATATTTAATAAGACATACAGCGGATTAATTATGGAAACCTATATTAAAAACTGAGTCTTTTTACGTCTAAAAGTCTTTAAAGTTCTACAATTCGTGAGTGTACTATGAATAGTACACTCTGCGAATATACTATCTTTGAAAACGTTTACATTTGTAATTTGTGTATTGATTTTTGATTATTTTTGTTTTATATTTAATGCAACAAGTGAAGATATTCAAAGGGCAAAATCATCGAAAGGTGATGGCGCAAAGCTAAAGGGTCTCAATCACAATGTATGTGACAGACAGCCAGTTGCTGATACACTTAAAAGTGATAATGTGAGGGTGATAAATAATCTAAACATGGTCACAGTGTGTCATAAAGTGAATGGCCGTGTCGAGTTAGTGGACATGGTTTTTTTTATGGATAGAATATCTCAAAAACCAATAATATCTCAGGGATGAGAAAGACAGATCACGGATGATCAGTATTGTTTTTAATTTCAAGGATGAAGTCAATAGTTTATGAAATAATTATTGAAATATGTTCATGGATGAACAATTTTTATTGAACAAATAAGGTTTTTGGATATTTTATAAGGCTGTATTTATGGATTTACAACAATAAGAGACGAGACTAGAAGAGGCATTCTGTAAAAATCAGCAGAATGTCTCTTTTTTGTAGCACAAGACCGGCAAGCGAATGGATGCTTGCATACAAATTCATTTGCCGGTCGTAAGAACATGGAGCACTAAGTGCGGAATGTTCGTGTGCGAAATCGAGTAGGAGTCAGCCTACTCGATTCAAAAGTGTGAGTGTATTTTTTATGGAGTCTAATTATGGCAGATAAGAATTTGAGGAAACTGAGCAGAGCAGAACTTCTTGAAATGATGATAGCTTTTTCTGAAGATGCTGAAAAAGCAAAACTGCATGAGGAGCAGATGAAAGAAGAATACGAAAAAGAAAAAATGGCATTACAGCAGTCAATGGCAGAAGAAAGAGCATCTATGCTTAAGGCTTTTGACGAAGAAAAGGCAGAGATGAGACTTAAATTTAATGAACAAAAAGCTGTAGCTCAGGCCAAATTCGATAAAGACATAAACGGTCTTAAAGCAAGACTTGCAAGAGAAAAGGCAGAACTTCAGGGACAGGTGGATGAAAAGCTGGGACTTATAGAAGAATCAGGATCTCTTGCTGATGCAGCTATAGCAATAAATGGCCTTATGAAGAGCGCACAGGCATCCATAGATTTATATATTAGTAAAACTAAGGAAAATGTCAGTAAAGAGGTTGACGAAATTAAGTCAATGATTGCTACAGCAAATAATGAGGCTGACAGAATTGTGGCTGAAGCAGAGAAAAAAGCTGCTCAAATTATTGAAGAAGCTGAAAAGAAGGCATCAGAAATCGAAGAAGGCAGTAAAAAGAAAGCTTCATCTAAAACTAAAACTACAAGGACAACTAGAAAAAAAGCAACTGCAACAGATGAAAAAGAGAAAAAGACACCTGCTAAAAGAGGCAGAAAGAAAAAGTCTGAACAGATACATTTAGTTGAATCAAATGATTCACAGGCAGCTGTCTGAGTATTTAAAGAGGGATACATAGGATAAATAACTATGGCAGAAGAAAACAAAAAAGAAGTGGAACAGCTTGAACGTCCAAGCCTGGATGATTTAAGGGCTGAACTTAAAAGGGAAAATAACAAAAAAGAATACAGTAAGGTTTTTAGAAACACAATTGTAATTCTGGTTGTTGTTGCAGCATTGTCTGTACTTATTTCAAGTTTTTTTGTAACGGTACTCAAGGTTACTGGAGAGAGCATGAGTCCTACACTTGAATCTGGACAGATTGTTCTGGCCAGCAATTCCAAAGAATTTGAAGCTGGTGAACTCATAGCTTTTTATTACAACAATAAGGTCCTGATAAAAAGGGTAATCGGGTCCCCTGGTGACTGGATCAATATAGATTCAGATGGAAATGTTTATGTAAATGGCGTGCTTCTGGAGGAAACATATCTTACAGAAAAGAGTCTTACACCAACAGATATTACATTTCCTTATCAGGTTCCAGAAAACAGATACTTTGTGCTAGGAGATCATAGAAGTGTATCAATTGATTCACGATCTACCACAGTAGGGTGCGTATCTGAGGAACAGCTGATAGGCAAAGTTTTATTTAGATTATACCCAATAAATGTATTTGGAAAACTGAGCAATTGATTTAGGGTTCATTTGTTCATAAAAGGGAAGAGAAATAAACAAGGAATATTATAAAAAGAGGGTTTTAGAGAATGCGCAGTTTTGATGAAAAGCGTGCGGAAAAGTACATTAAGAAGCACAACAAATATAAAAAATGGCTCATGGCAGTCGGAGCACTTGCACTAGTTACTGGAATTATAACCATGTATTTGTTGCATGAACCCGCTTCTGCTGTATCTGAAGATGGAGCGGAAGAAATTGGTATGGTTCTGAATTCTGAACTTGAAGTGTCTGGAGAGGATGTTGTTGAAGAAACAATAGCTGATGATGCAGAAGAAGTTACAGATGAGGCTGAGGGAGAAGTTGAAGATACAGTTGACGATGCAGAAGCTACATCAGATGAAACAGCCTCAGAGGAAGAATTATCTGATACAACTGAAGAAACAGATACTAATACAGAGACAGAAGAAACAACAGATGAAAATAGCGAAGAAAATAGTAGTGAAGAAACTACAGATGAATCTTCAGAAGCTACATCTGATGCTTCTACTGAGTCATCTTCAGAAGAAGCAGATTCAGGTAATGAGGCTGACAGCAGTGATTATGTACTTCCAATCATAACAGCTACATTTGTTGATGAAGAAGGAAATTCAATAAGTGATGTATCAGATATTGAACTGACTGTAGAAGATGTTCTTGATCTTACAACATTTGCTACAGAGCTTGAAGGCTATGAATATGTCAAAGCAAGTGTAGATGGTGTAGTAATAAATGCTATCAACAAGGTGACTGATTCAGAAGATAATACGGTTTTGTCTTATATAGCAGAGGATGGTACAACTGCAAATATTGAATCAGATATAACAGTTAATCTGATATACAAAAAAGCTGAAGAAATAGTAATTAGTTCTGTAAAAGCTACTATTGTAGATGAATTTGGTGAAGAAATCGATTCAGATAATTATACAGAAATAGATCTTCCAGAGTTTTCTGATGATGAGATATTAACACTTGATGATACAGAAAATCCTCCATACGAGGATATCAAGATAAAGACAGGTATCCTGAAAACTGTAAAGTATGAATATGTTAAGACTGCTATTGGCAGCAGTATTTTAAAAGGACTTAAGAAGGCTGTTGTTGAGGGAACAGGAGATTACATATATTCATATACAACAGATGGAACTAACTGGACTGAGATTACAGAAGATACAGTTATAAATTTTGTATATTCAGCAGGAACACAAACTGAATACACATATGAAGATGACAATATCAAGGTAACAGCCAAGCTGCAGCAGGCAGATGCTATTCCTGATGATGCAGAGCTTGTAGTAACACAGGTAACTGCAGACTCTAGTGCTTATAATTATGATGCATATATGGATGCTCTTAATGACAATTCTGAAGTAATAGCAGAAGCAAATGGAATAGAAGAGGTTGTTGAGTATACTGAAGACAACACTCTTTTGTATGATATAGCATTTATGCTTGACGGAGTAGAAGTAGAACCAGCAGAAGGAAGTGTTTCTATAAAAGCTGAACTGAAAAATAAACAGGTTCAGGAAACGATTGGTGTAGTTGAATCTGATGAGCTGTCAGTTATTCACTTGCCTCTATCTGATGAAGCATTAGAAAATGTTAGTTCAACAGCAGAAGCAACTGATATTACAGCTACTGATGTAAGCGTAGAAGTACTTACAGATGCAACAGTAGAGCTTGGTTATAATGACAGCGACATAGTAGATTACACACTTAGCAGCTTATCACTTGTAGCATTTACTAATTCGTATGAAAAGATTGATTATACAAGAGACTTTGTAAAGTTTACGGATGGAACATATTTCTATTTTGATAATACATTCTCTGTAGATGACAGTGACTGGCCAAGTGGTAAGACATTAAATGATATTTCACTTGAATACCATGTTATTGACAGCGATGATGAACAGTATTCATCAAATTTTGCACCATGTAAGAATCCTACTGGAACATATGTAAATGATGCCAATACTCTTGGTGTTGCTGGTAATTTCCATATAGTTGCATTTGAAACTGCTACCACAGGTTCACATGTAAACGGTAATATTCTGGCAAATGATATTGTGGCATATAACAACTTTGGTACAAACGGAAGTATTGATGAAATAACTTATGTAACCGGATATTATTCAAAAGTTAGTTCTAATACTGAAAATGATAGTAATGATGTTCTGGTTCTTGGCTCACAAAATACAGTAACTCTGACAGATAATGGTAATGCATTCTCTGTAAATGGAACCAAGATGGATCATATTAAGGTTATTTATGTAGAGAGTGATGGATATGTCTTTTATGACAAATCACAGCTGCAGACAGATGTCCAGACAATATCAGATAGCCTTGCGGCTAAGTCATCAACTGTAGGCAGTACAATAACTCAAAATGGTTCAGCATATACACTTAATAGTGATAGTGATTTTGGAGTAATTAATCTTACAGCAAGTGAACTTACAAGTGCAATTAGTTTTTACTTTAATGGAAACTCATCAGATACGATTATTGTAAATGTTGATTGTGAAGGCCGTAGCAGTTATTCACTTCCAGGTTATAATCCAATCTACATAAATGGGGTAGAGCAGAGTACAAGTGAGACTACAACATTTACGGAAGGTAAGGTATTATGGAATTTCTATAACTGTAGTGGTACACAGCTAACCATATCAAAAGGTGTAGGAGCGGTTATAGCAGTAGGTGCCGATATTACAGCAAACAGTAACTGGAACGGTACTATTATTGCTGACAATGTATATTGTTCAGGAGAAACGCACAGATCTGATTTTGTGGGAAAAACATCTGGTGATTCTTCAGGATACAGTGTAAGTAAGACTTTTGCAGATGATGCAACATGGCCATCTGGTTCAACATACGACTTTGTTATAGAAGGTATTAGTGATAATGATTCATCATACAGTGATACGGTAACTCTTTCAGAAAGCGTTACAAGTGACAGTTTTGATGCAATTACATACACATATGATGCTTCATATGTAGGAACAACAGTGGATTATTACTACAAGATATATGAAGTAGTTCCTTCATCACCTGTAGAAAACGTATCATATGATCCTACAGTTTATTATGTCAGAGAATCTGTTAAGTATGCTTATACAAATGGTAATAAGACAGCAACAATAACAGATAGGGAATACTATGTAGATTCAACAGGATCTATTACAGACTATACAACTATAACAGGCTGGACAGCGCTTTCGAATTCAAACTTTGCGTTTGAAAATAGTATTGCTACAGGAACCAGCATTACTATTGGAGTAACTAAGGAATTTGCTGATGATAACTGGCCAGATGATACAGAATTTGATTTCCAGCTCAAATATACAGGACTGACTAATG
>CAMJFD010000163.1 GCA_946404845.1 uncultured Butyrivibrio sp.
CGATTGCATATGACTTTGATTCGGAAACACTCAATACCTGACAGATCTCTTTTACTGATATAAACGTTCTGCATTCAAACATATCTTTTGCCCTCCGCTTACGTACTATTTCTTGTTACGTAATACATTTGGGTTGAAAAAATCCCCATTACTAAACGAGAGCAAAAAAAGTTTGAAATTTTATAATTTGTGGAAAATAAAAGATGAAAAACAGATTTGGACTTTATTCTGGAATAATTCCGATACAGTTTTTTCTGAGAAAAACAGTATCATAATCGTATCACGACACAAAAAAGGCCTGAAATCATGTTTTTTTAACATGATTTCAAGCCTTGAAAATACTTGATTTGTTATACCAACCTCTAAACCACTTCAGGTCTACTCCATTTCAATTGTTCCTGGTGGCTTAGAAGTGAGATCGTAGAATACACGGTTAACACCGCGAACTTCGTTTATAATACGACTCATTACTGTCTGCAGAACTTCCCATGGGATGTTTGCAGCTTCTGCTGTCATGAAGTCGATTGTCTTAACACCACGAAGTGCAATAGCATAGTCGTAAGTACGCTCATCACCCATAACGCCAACGCTTCTCATATTTGTAAGAGCTGCGAAGTACTGATCTGGCTGCCAGTCAGCAATTGGACCAGGATTCTTGCCATCCTTATAGGCAACTGCCTTTCCTGAAGCCTTCTCTACTTCTTCTCTATAAATAGCATCAGCTTCCTGTACCATACGTACCTTGTCAGCTGTAACTTCTCCGATAATTCTGATTCCAAGTCCTGGGCCTGGGAATGGCTGACGGAATACAAGATAATCAGGAATTCCAAGTTCAAGACCAGCTTTTCTAACTTCATCTTTGAACAGATCACGAAGTGGTTCAATGATTTCTTTGAAATCAACGTGTTCCGGGAGTCCTCCTACGTTATGATGTGACTTGATAACAGCCGACTCACCGCCAAGACCACTTTCTACAACGTCTGGATAGATTGTTCCTTGAACAAGATAGTCAACAGCTCCGATTTTTTTAGCTTCTTCTTCGAATACACGTATGAACTCTTCACCTATGATCTTACGTTTTCTTTCAGGTTCTTCTACACCTGCAAGCTTTGAATAATAACGTTCCTGCGCATTTACTCTTATAAAGTTAAGCTCATATGGGCCGTCTGGTCCAAATACAGCTTCAACTTCGTCACCTTCATTTTTTCTAAGAAGGCCATGATCTACGAATACGCATGTGAGCTGCTTACCAACTGCCTTAGACAGAAGTACTGCAGCAACTGATGAATCAACACCACCAGAAAGAGCACATAATACCTTTCCGTTTCCAACTTTTTCACGGATTTCTTTGATTGCTGTCTCTACAAAGCTGTCCATCTTCCAGTCTCCGGCACAGCCGCAAACCTTACGAACAAAGTTATATAACATCTTAGTTCCATTTTCTGTATGAAGAACTTCAGGATGGAACTGAATTGCATAAAGATTTTTTTCTGTATTTTCTGCTGCTGCAACAGGTGTGCTGTCTGTATGTGCTACAGATTTAAATCCTGGTGCAAGCTTTGAAATATAGTCAAAGTGACTCATCCATACAATATTCTTTTCAGGAAGTCCCTCAAAAAGAACTGATGTAGTATCAAAATAAGTCTCTGTCTTACCATATTCTCTATTCTCAGCGCGCTTAACTTCGCCGCCAAGTACATGGCTCATAAGCTGGGCTCCATAGCAAAGTCCAAGTACAGGAATACCTGTCTCAAATAACTCTTTGCCACATGTTGCAGCGCCTTCTTCATAAACGCTGTTAGGACCACCTGTAAGAATGATACCCTTAGGATCAAGAGCAAGAATCTTATCTAGTGGAGTTCTGTAAGAATAAATCTCACAATAAACGTTACATTCTCGAACTCTTCGGGCAACTAGCTGATTGTACTGCCCTCCGAAGTCGATAACAACTACCATTTCTCGTGCCATGCTATCTCCTTAATAATAAACAAATTATTTTCAACATACATAATAAGCTATAAATAAGAATTTGCAAAGTCAATTATTCTTAAAGATTTCAAAAAATCGAATAATCAGCTTTGCAAATTTCTAAAATCAAAAATCACCATTCATTTCCTGAAAAAGTCTCTTGGCATAGCTATCAGTCATACCGCAAACAAAATCTGTAACAAGCAACAGCCTTAAATATAGCTTTTCTGTCTCGCTCTTACCTTCTGAATAGATATGATAGATTGACTTATAATTATCTGATATAAATGTTATAAGTCTCTCTGAAATTTCATCTAAAGGCTTTTCAGTATCATAATACAAAATAGCTGGTACAAAAGTATCCAGATGTGAACTAATTATCTTATTGGCCGCTATCTCTATCTTAGTTATCTGACTGGATTTGAATGCATATTTAGTAGCTATATTACCTAGAACCTCAACTAAATACTGTCCTGTTGTACCTTCTAATAGCTCTTTGTTATAACATCCATCCATAATCTCTGAATAATGCTCCTGGAAACTTGCAGTTGCATCAGCAATTAGTCGTCCTTGGGCTGTAACTATCCAGTTCTGAATTGCATAAGCATCTGCATCAGTAAAGCCTCTCTCAGCAGCCTTATAATGCCTGTATTTAAGCGCTTCTATTACTGCATCATATTCATCTGCAAATTCAACTGGAACTTCTGATTCACCATATTTTTCCAGTTCTTCGAGTAATATGTTATAGCTGATCATGCCTTTTTTGAATGCATCCTCTATATCTGCAGTCCTGTATGCTATATCATCTGCGGCTTCTAAGACAAATGTAAGTGGATGTCTGCAGCCATATAAGCCAAGACTCTCCTCTATATCATCAAATGTTTCCTTATCAGCATAGTAATATCCCATCTTATGCTCACAGATATTGTCGCTATGCTTGTCTATTTCAAGTGATGATACAGGATATTTGATAATAGTTCCAAGAAGTCCCTTCGTGAGGTTCATTCCATGCTCATCAACTAGATAATGGAGCTTGGTAACTACTCGCAGAGCCTGTGTATTACCTTCAAAGTTATAGAAGTCTGCCTGCATCTCATCTGTAAGTATATCCGAGAGACTCTGTGTAACATCAAGCCCTATACTTTTGTCTAATAAATTAACTGGGTACTGAATTTTGGGAAGATTCTCCCTAAACCATTTCCTGATGACATTTTCTCCAAAATGCCCAAATGGCGGATTGCCAATATCATGTAATAATCCTGCGCATTGCAGAATATCACAGACATCAGCCTGATAGGATGGCAAAAAAGACTCATCCTGAATTTCAAGTAATATCTTCCTGGAAATATTCTGTCCAAGAGATTTACAAAACGATGAAACTTCAAGTGAATGCGTAAGTCTGGTTCTTACAAAGTCTGATTTGTCCAGTGGAAAAACCTGCGTTTTATCCTGCAGTCGTCTAAAAGAAGCACTACCTATTATCCTGTGATAATCCTTTTCAAATTCACTTCTAAGGTCATTAGAAGGTCTGCTTCTCTTGTAGCTCCTAATCCTGTCTGGACATAGAAGTTGCTCCCACTCCATATAATCCTCCTATGATAATAAATTAATAAAATCTTCTAATGGATATAATTGTTCTATATGTTGCACTTTCGTATTTAATACCTGTCTTGGCGGTACTTGCATGAACTATTCTGCCATTTCCAAGATAAATAGCTACATGTCCACCATAATAGATAACGTCGCCCGCCTGAGCCTCTGAATATGAGACTGACTTACCATATGTTGCCTGTGAATATGATGTTCTAGGTACAGATATTCCAAATGCCTTGAATACAGACTGAACAAATCCAGAGCAGTCTGCACCATTAGTAAGGCTTGTTCCACCAGCTACATAAGGATTACCTACAAACTGGCACGCATAGTTAGCTATATTCTGACCAGTTGGTGATCCGGCAGCTGCTGTTGTTGGACTAGAACTTGTATCTGTATCAGTATTTGATGATTCTCCCGAATTATCTGTACTATCACTATCTGTTGTAGTTGTTTTTTCAGTAGAAGTAGATGTAGTAGCCTTAGCCTGCTGAGCTGCTTTTTCTGCTGCTTCCTTTGACGCTGCTGCGGCTGCAGCCGCTTCTTTAGATGCTGCTTCCTGTGCAGCTTTAGCTGTCTCTTTTACTTCCTTTTCCTTGGCATCGATCTCTTTCTGCAATGAACTAATCTGGGCTGTCTGCTGTTTTAACTTAGTTGTATATACAGCTGCATCCTGCTGTGCCTTAGCCAGCATCACATCATAGTTATCATATTTTTGCTGATAATCAGCAAGGAGTGCCTCAAGAGCTGCCTGTTCTCCTTCCAGCTCATACTGAGAAGTTTCAAGTTCTGACTTCTGTTCTGCCAGTTCTTCCCCTTTTTCTTCAGCAGCCTCTTTGGCTTCAACATATTCAGCGAGCTGTACTCTGTCATATTCATACAGTTCCTCTACATACTGAACTTTATTAAGCATATCTGTGAAGCCCTGAGCCTCAATGAGAATCTGCATATATGACATCTCACCTTTTTCATACATGAACTTAATTCTGGCTTTCATAGCTGTATAAAGATCGTCTTCATGAGCCTTAGCCTCGTCATATTCCGCCTGAGTTGTTTCTATATCTGCTTCTGTATTAGATATATCTTCTTTTATAAGGTCTATAGCTGCTATTAATCCAACTATTTCCTCGGTTGTACTGTCAATCTGAGCACTTACTTCACTCTGCTGCTCAGAAATATTATCAATGTTCTCATTAGCTTCATTAAGAGCATCCTGATTCTCTTTTTTATCTTCTTCAAGGTCAGACTTCTGCTCTTCAAGCTTTTTCTGCTCCTGCTCGAGCTGCTTCTGCTTTTTCTCTAAATCAGAACTAGTGGTAGCTCCTGCTGGAACTACCACTAGTACAAACATTATTATTGTAAGTATTAAACTAACGTAAGCTTTAAAACCTTTTTTCATATTTTATCCCCATTGAAAATCTATATTCATACCAGAATAATGAACTCACTCCGTTTAATTACGATAAGTAATTCTTGTACTGATATAAGTATAAACCTTAAAGCTCACAATTTCCAACTGTTCTTGGGAATGATTCAACATCACGAATGTTACCCATACCTGTAAGATACATTACACATCTCTCGAAACCAAGACCGAAGCCGGCATGACGAACTGAACCATATTTACGAAGATCAAGATAGAACTGATAATCTTCCTTGTTAAGTCCAAGTTCTTCCATACGATTCTCAAGAATCTTAAGGTCATCTTCTCTCTGACTACCACCAACAATCTCACCAATTCCTGGTACAAGACAGTCAGCTGCAGCAACAGTCTTTCCGTCTGGATTCAGTTTCATATAGAAAGCCTTAATTTCCTTAGGATAGTCTGTTACGAATACAGGTTTCTTGAAAATCTTCTCTGTAAGATATCTCTCATGCTCTGTCTGAAGATCACATCCCCAGCTAACCTTATAATCGAACTCATCATTATGCTCTTCAAGCAGCTTAACTGCTTCTGTATATGTAATACGGCCAAACTCATTATCTACTACGTTACGAAGTCTGTCGATAAGGCCCTTATCGATGAACTGGTTGAAGAATTCCATTTCTGCTGGAGCATGCTCAAGAACATAGTTTATAACGAACTTAAGCATTGCTTCTGCTGTATCACAGTCATCCTTAAGATCAGCAAAACACATTTCTGGCTCAATCATCCAGAACTCTGCTGCATGTCTTGTTGTATTAGAGTTCTCAGCTCTGAATGTAGGTCCAAATGTATAAACATTCTTGAATGCAAATGCGTATGTCTCAACATTAAGCTGACCTGATACTGTAAGGTTTACAGGCTTACCAAAGAAGTCCTGTGTATAATCTACCTTGCCATCCTCTGTCTTAGGAACATTATTAAGATCAAGTGTTGTTACCTGGAACATTTCTCCAGCACCCTCAGCATCACTAGATGTGATAAGTGGTGTATGAACATATGTAAATCCTCTCTCCTGGAAGAAAGTATGAATTGCATATGCTGCAAGAGAACGAACTCTGAATACTGCTTCGAATGTATTAGTTCTGGCACGAAGATGTGGAACTGTTCTAAGATACTCAAGTGTATGTCTCTTAGGCTGAATTGGATAATCTGGAGTAGATGGACCTTCAATCTCTACTGTGTCTGCCTGCATTTCAAATGGCTGCTTGGCATTTGGTGTTGCCACAATTGTTCCTGTAGCAATGATAGCTGCTCCTACATTCAACTTGCTGATTTCTCCAAAATTAGCAAGACCATCTGTATATACTACCTGAAGTGGTGTAAAGTATGTACCATCATTAACAGTAATAAAACCTATTGTCTTAGAATCTCTAATATTTCTAATCCATCCACCAACTGTAACTTTTTGATCTGTGTACTTTTCAGGGTTTGCAAACAAATCCTTAATATCTGTTAGTTCCATAATGCCTCCTTGATACTATTAAAACTATTTATAATTACTCGCCCTCTGGCTCTACAACATTTGCATTCTCTGCAATGAAGTCCTGAACCTTCTGTGCAAGAAGTGATTCTTTATATTCTTCTCTGTCAAGACCAGAAGCTGTAAGGTAATCGTCTGTTCCTGAGTAACTAGCACCTGAATTTGAGATAGCTTCTGTGATAGCTTCTTCTACTTCTTCATCTGTTACTTCGATACCTTCTGCATCTGCAATAGCCTGACACATGATATATCTCTCAGCTGATTCAATAGCATTCTGTTCTGCGAATTCTGTTGCATCTCCTGAGAATCCCTGCTGTGACATTGACATTGAAAGAACGTCATCTGCAGTAACTGTTGAACTGTAATATGTTGAATAATATGAAGCAAGTGTTCCTGCATAGTCGTTGAACTGCTCTGTGAAACGCTCGATCATAGCTGTTGGTGGTGTCTGGAATACACATGAATTGAATACTGTTTCGAATGAATCAGTTGCAATTGTGTCTTCATAATCTTCCTGCTCATTTGTAAGAAGTGTCTCTTTTACATAAGCCTTGAACTCATCTATTGTAGATACATTCTCAAGCCCAAGTGATGCAACATACTCATCTGTAAGTTCTGGAGCTGTTGTGATCTTATTAACTGTAACTGTAAATACTACGTCCTTACCTGCAAGATCTGTACTGCTGTAGTCTTCTGGGAATGTGAGATTAAGATCTACTACATCTCCTGTGTTCGCACCGATAAGACCCTCTTCAAAGCCATCGATAAATGTGTTTGATCCGATTGTAAGATCATATCCCTCTGCTGAACCGCCATCAAAAGCTTCTCCTGAATCAGCATACTTACCAACATAGTCGATGTTAACTGTATCGCCTTCCTGAACTGCTCTGTCTGTGACTTCTACCTTATCAGCATAAGATGTTAAT
>CAMJFD010000164.1 GCA_946404845.1 uncultured Butyrivibrio sp.
TTCAAGCAGTCAATCGAAGGCAAGTTCCCATACAAGCACACAGATACATTCATGGGATTCCACTGCGGAAATACATGTTCTTCAAGACTTTCACAGGCTACTATGAAGTATCAGAAGATTATGGCAAGAAATCTTCCTGAGGAAGTTACACAGGGAACACTTGAAGGAAACATCGCTCCTTCAGAGATTACATTCTATAGATTACAGAGCACATCTGATAACCATCTCTATTCATATGTTGCTGAAGGTGAAATCCTTCCAGTAGACTGCATGTCATTTGGTGGTATCGGTGTATTCGCTATAAATGAAATGGGTAGATTCTACAGACACGTTCTGATTCAGAATAACTTCCCACATCATGGCGCTGTAGCATTTGGACATTATGGTAAGGCACTCTTCGAGGTATTTAAGTATCTTGGAGCAGAGAAGATTGGTTATAATCAGCCAGCTTCTGTACCATATCCAACAGAGAACCCATTTGCGTAAAAATGTCTGATAGTTACTGAGGTTTCGACCAAAACCATAGGCTACTAAGTGACATTTTTATATAGGTAAGAGATTTTGTTTGACGAAAAGAGTATATATCCCTTCAGCTTTAATCAGAAATCCGCACTAGCTGCGGGTTTCGTAAGATATTGATTCTTGAGGCAAATAGGCCCTTCGACGAAGTCGACTTCAATTGGCCTATTTGCGTGACTTTTGGAACGAAGTGACAAAAGTCATATATTTCGGAAGGTTTTAACTGGAGGAGATATATGCTCTTTTTGCATTTTTTTAGCTACTTTCTTTTTCACATAGTCATTCGTATAATATATGATATAGGTGTCAAAAGTCATAAATGCGAAAAATATTGAATGAAAGTGAAGATATAGATGGAACCAATTGTAAGCATTGTTGTGCCTGTTTATAAAATTGAAGAGTATCTGGATAAGTGTGTTCAGAGCATTATAAATCAGACAGAACATAATATAGAGATAATTCTTGTAGATGATGGATCACCAGATAAGTGTCCTAAGATGTGCGATGACTATGCCGCTTCTGATAATAGGGTAAAGGTCGTACATAAGGCTAACGGAGGACTGATGTCTGCCTGGATAGCAGGAACCAAGGTGGCTACAGCCAGGTACATGTGCTATGTAGATGGCGATGACTGGGTTGAGCTGGATATGATTGAAGGATTATATCGTTATGTAGATGATTCTGATCAGGATATCAAAGAGATTATCAGCAGTAACTATATTATTGAAAAAAAGAATGATCAAAAGAAGATGGCTCAACCTCTTAAGCCTGGGGTATATAAGGGCACAGAATTATCTGAAGTTAAGACAAGGCTTCTGGGCGAAGAAATCAGACCAATAACAATGTCTAGATGTATGAAGCTCATATCTAAACAGCTTATTATGGATAATCTGAAGTACTGCAATGAAAAAATCAGAATGGCTGAAGACGTTAATATAACACTTCCATGTATGCTTGATGCTGAGAGAATTGTCATTGTAGAAGATGGTTATTACTATCACTACAGAACTAATGATAACTCTATCGTGCATAATTATAACGAGGGACTTCTTGATAATATTAACCTTGTATGCGAGACCTTTGGCTATATCTATAAGGACAAAGGTGTGGCAAACGGACAGTATCAGACTGACAGAGAATATATGAGGATGCTGTTCCTTGAACTCAAGAATGAGTTAAGAGGTGGATATGGTTATATAGAGAGGGTTAAACGTGTATTTAAGAGAAGTGATATCAGGGAGAAGATAAAATCAACTGATATAGATATTAATGGAGTTAATAACAAGCTCTTATTCAGATGTATGAAGAATCCAAACACCTTTAATATTGTGCTGATTCATTTCATTCTAAGTGTTTATGATATGAAGACGAATTAAGACTATAAATCAGAGAGTAGAGAAATAAATGGAAAAAGAAACAATAAAAGTCCTGATGCTCGGCGCTGACAGAAGCGTTAAAGGTGGTGTGTCAGGCGTGGTTAATAACTACTATGCAGCTGGTATTGAGGACTATGTTGATATTAAATATATAGGAACCATGGTCGATGGTAGTAAGCTGAGGAAATTATTCAAGGCAGCAGAAGCTTACTGTAAGTTCCTTATGTGCTACCGCAGATATGACATTATTCATGTGAATATGGCATCGGATAATAGTTATTATCGAAAGCTTTTTTTTATAAAAAGGGCAAAGAAAGCTGGTAAGAAGCTCGTAATTCACCAGCATGGCGGAGATGTTGTGAACTTCTATGATAAGGGAATGCAGGGCAAAAAGCGTCAGAAGATGGTGGAAGCTCTTAATGGATGTGACAGATTCATAGTCCTTGATTCAGAGTGGGTCAGCTTCTGGGAGCAGTTTATAGATAAGGACAAGATACGTGTTCTGTCTAACGGTGTATTCATGCCGGATGAGGAGCCGACTGATGAGTCTTATGATAATCACAACATTGTATTTCTGGGCAGAATCTGCAGAGATAAGGGAATTGTTGAACTTGTGGATGCTGTGACTAATCTGAAGGATAAGTATCCTGATATCAGATTATATATAGGCGGTAACATGGAAGAGACGGATCTTGAAAGTGTATTTAGTGGGAAAGAGGACTTTATTAAGAGACTTGGGTGGATAAGCGCAGATGAACGAAACAGACTTATGCACGAATGCAGCATTTTCTCCCTGCCATCTTATTATGAAGGCCTTCCACTATCTGCTATAGAAGCTATGAGCTATGGAAGAGCTGTTGTTGCAACAAGAGCTGGCGGGCTAGGCAGGATTTTTAACTCAGGAAGCGATGGTATCCTTGTTGATCCAAAGAGTGAAAAGCAGCTGGAAGAAGCACTGAATAAGGTACTATCAGATAGTAATCTTAGGCATGAATTGGGAGCGGAAGCGAGAGCAAAAGCGCTGTCCAAATATGATATAAAAGCACTTGTAAAAGAACTGGTTTCTATATATCGGGAAATATAATATATAGAAAAAGACTACTGTTATAAAATAATGAATATGCTAAGATGCTGATTTTAACTGGGGTTCAGGCTATATCGGTGTCTGGAAAGTGTTAAAATACTGTGTATGGAATTGACCTTAAGATGTTAATTTTATATAATTTTAGCATTGAGGTTATTTGTGGGAAGTTTCCACAGATATGAAAAATTGAATAAAGGGGAGATATTGAATGAGAAAGAGTGTCGCAACGAAATTACTAGGACTAATTACTGCAATTGGAATTGCGAGTGCATCACTACTATCACCACAGACAGCTATTAGTACTAATGCTGCTGAGGTAGCAACAGGCATTGATGTAGCTAAGTATCAGGGCAGCATTAACTGGAGTCAGGTAGCTGCAAGTGGTGTGAAATTTGCATTTGTGAGAGTAGGTTCAACTGTCGGAGGACAGGATGAACAGTTTGTAAACAACATTACTGGAGCAAATGCAGCGGGATTAAGGGTTGGAGTGTATTACTACACATCAGCCAAAACAGCAGAGCAGGCAGCTGCTGAAGCAACACAGGTATTACAATGGATTGCACCTTATACAGTGTCTTTCCCGGTAGCTCTTGATATTGAAAGTCCTTCATTATCTGGTCTTTCTACACAGGAGCTGAATGCAATAATTAATGCATTCTGTAACGTAATCAATGGTTCAGGGTATCATCCAATCGTATACTCAAGCCGCAACTGGTTTGTCAATAAGATTGGCGATATTACGTGGGATAAGTGGATAGCTATGTACAGTTCAGCACTTGATTATACAGGTAGCTACGCTATCTGGCAGTCATCTAGCCAGGGCTCATATAGCGGAATTGGTACTAGAGTTGATGTTGATCATCTCTACAAGGATTATTTTTCACTGATACCACAGCAGGGACTTATTGCTAGGGACAATCAGACATATCTGTATTGCAACTATCGCCGTGTGAGCGGATGGGGAGTTGTAGATGGTAGCAGATATTATTGCAATGCTGATGGAGTAGTCCAGAGTGGATGGTTCAATGATGGTGTTAGTAACTATTATCTGAACCCAGACAATGGCGGAGCTGCTGCGATTGGATTTGCAGATATCGGTGGAATACGATATTATTTCGACGAGAATGCTGTAATGAGAACTGGAATACTTGTTGTTAATGGTCAGACTTTTTATGCAGATGCATCAGGTGCATGTCAGAAGGGATTTGTAACTCTTGAAGACGGTACCAGATACTTCGATGAGAATTATGCCATGGTGACAGGAACAGTTCAGATTGGGGACCAGACATACACATTTGATCAAAATGGTATAATGGTAGAACAAGATAGTGCAGCTACAACAGCAGCAAGCACAGATAACGGTCTTGCAGTTGGCACACCAGATATTGCAACTTCTGGTGTTGACGAGGACTAAGAAGGGAATGGAAGTAAGGAAATGAAATTAGAAGAAGCAAAAAAGAAGCTCGAGCAGTTTGGGCAGGAGCATGTACTTAAGTATTATGATGAGTTAAGTGAGGCTCAGAAGGAAGCTCTCCTTGATCAGATTGATCAGACAGATTTTGCAATATTAGAGAATTGCAAGAATCTTGGTAAGGGCGGCGAAAGAGGTGAATTTGCACCACTTGCAGCTATGCAGTTATCAGAGATTGAAGCTAAGAAGGATGAGTTCACTAAAATCGGTATTGAGACAATCAAGGCTGGTAAGGTAGCAGCAGTTCTTCTTGCAGGCGGAATGGGTACAAGACTTGGTTCAGATAACCCTAAGGGAATGTACAACATTGGTATTACTAAGACAGTTTACATTTTCCAGAGAATTATCGAGAACCTTTTAGATACAGTAAATCAGGCTGATGGAAGTTACATACATCTCTTCATCATGACAAGTGAGAAGAACAATGATGCAACAGTAGCTTTCTTCAAGGAAAATAACTATTTTGGATATCCAGAAGAAAAGATTACATTCTTCAAGCAGGATATGGCTCCAGCATCAGATTATGATGGTAAGGTATACATGGAAGCCAAGGACAGAATCTCTACATCACCTAATGGTAATGCAGGCTGGTTCTCATCTATGCTGAAGGCTGGACTTGATGAGACACTTCACAAGGAAGGTATTGAATGGATCGATATCTTTGCAGTTGATAACGTTCTTCAGAGAATCGCAGATCCTTGCTTTGTAGGTGCTACAGTAGCATCTAAGGTAGAAGTAGGAGCTAAGGTTGTTAGAAAGAATGCACCAGATGAAAAGGTTGGTGTTATGTGTCTTGAAGATGGTAAGCCATCAATCGTAGAGTACTACGAGCTCTCACAGGAGATGATGGATGCCAAGGATGCAAACGGAGATCCAGCATACAACTATGGTGTTATCCTCAACTATATGTTCAATGAAGCAGCACTTGAGAGAATCGCTTCTAAGCAGCTGCCACTTCATGTAGTAGAGAAGAAGATCGGTCATATCGATGAGAATGGAAACGAAGTTAAGCCAGAGAGCCCTAACGGATGTAAGTTCGAGCAGCTCGTACTGGATATGATCCACGAACTTGATAGCTGTCTTCCATACGAAGTAGTTAGAGAAAAAGAATTTGCACCTATTAAGAATAAGACCGGCGTTGACTCAGTAGAAAGTGCAAGAGAGCTTTGTAAGAAAAATGGTATTGAACTTTAATATAACATTTTGACAAGTTCAAATAACATTCTATTATTGAAGAGTTTTATTGCAAAATATACAATGTAACTGTTCGATAGTGATGTTGAGCAGTTACATTTTTTTGCTTAATATAACAAATCAGCATAAAGCAAGCGTCTTATGATGCGGAAAAGAGGTAAATATGGCAATATTAGTTACAGGCGGAGCAGGATACATAGGTAGCCATACAGTAGTTGAACTTCAGAATGCAGGATATGATGTAGTAGTTCTTGATAACCTTGCAAATGCAAGCGAGAAGGTCATTGGCAGAATAGAGAACCTTACAGGAAAGAAGGTACCTTTCTATAAGGGCGATATTAGAAGTAGAGAGGATCTTGAAAAGGTATTCTCAAATGAGAAGATTGATTCAGTAATTCACTTTGCTGGTCTTAAGGCTGTTGGAGAATCAGTTCAGAAGCCTTGGGAATATTATGACAACAACATTTCAGGAACTCTTACTCTTGTAGATGTAATGAGACAGCATAATGTAAAGAACATCATCTTCTCATCATCAGCAACAGTTTATGGTTCACCTGAGTTTATTCCAATCACAGAGGAATGCCCTAAGGGTCAGTGCACAAATCCTTACGGATGGACTAAGTCTATGCTGGAGCAGATTCTTACAGATATCCAGAAGGCAGATCCAGAATGGAACGTAGTACTCCTTCGTTACTTCAACCCAATAGGAGCACACAAGAGTGGAACAATAGGTGAGAATCCAAACGGTATCCCTAACAACCTCATGCCTTACATCACACAGGTAGCTGTTGGTAAGCTTGAGAAACTTGGTGTATTCGGTAACGACTACGACACACCAGACGGAACTGGCGTACGTGATTACATCCACGTAGTAGACCTTGCTGTTGGTCATGTTAAGGCTCTTAAGAAACTTGAAAAGGGTTCAGGTCTTAATATCTACAACCTTGGTACAGGTATCGGATACAGCGTACTTGATATCGTCAAGAACTTTGAAGAAGCTACAGGCGTTAAGATTCCTTACGAAATCAAGCCAAGACGTGCAGGAGATATCGCTACTTGCTACTCAAACGCTGACAAGGCAGCCAAGGAACTTGGCTGGCATGCAGAAAACGGAATCAAGGAAATGTGCGAAGATTCCTGGAGATGGCAGAGCAACAACCCTAATGGATATGATGATTGAGATTAGGAAATAAAATAGGCTGCAGCCTAAAGGTGCGTATCCTTTGGACTGCAGCTTTTTTGTTTGTTCTCAAGATATTACAGATTTCTCCAGGTAAGTCCGTAGAAGCTCTGCATGATCTTCTTGATTTCTTCGGCCATTGATGCGCAGGCATCAGATTCTGATGTGAAGTGCATAAGGCCAATCTTGTTCTTGTTGTCGCTGAAGTATACATCCCAGCCACCATTAGAAGCTTCCATACATACACGATTCTTGTGATTACCCTTTAAACTATATAATTTCTTAGGTACAAGATGTTCTTTAAAAAATAATTTTAATTCTATCGATGAAAAAAGTAAAATAACAGAAAGTAAAAAGATAAAAAAATTTTTATATAATGAAGATACGTTAAGATTTAATAGTCCAGCTGAATTTAATAAAAACGAAGAAAAAATAGAAAAAAAACATATACTACCAAAAATTAAAGATAAAAACGAATTAATACAAAATGATGCTGATATATATAATGGGAAAAAAATCACAAATTGTTCCATATGTGA
>CAMJFD010000165.1 GCA_946404845.1 uncultured Butyrivibrio sp.
CAATTTGTATTTGATATACTTCCGAATATATTTGATATACTTCCGAATATATTTGATATACTTCCGAATATATTTCCGAACAAAGTCATCATGATATGGCTGCATTTTAAAACTTACGCGATCTTATTATATGATTATTCCTACCTAGTCCTACGCGCCACTACCACAAATCTCCCATCATCGACCTGGTAACTACAGGTTGATAGAGCCAGCAGCTCATCTCCATATTCAGCATCAATAGCTACATCATATATAGTGGCAGCCTTTAACTGCATAATATACTCATTAAAAACTTCCTCATCAGAGAGATCTGTATATTCATAATATTTAAATACCCCTTCCTCTTTTTCATCATATACACGGCTATAGAAGGCAGCAATAATCCTATACTCACGATGCTCGTTCAGTACATCAAACTGGATATCCTGATTCTGCTTGTAATAATCCACATCTGCATACTTGGTCAGGTTGCCAAACATTGTCTTATTCCTCATATTATGGCCATAGATGAGGTAATAATTGCCCAAAGGCGTGCAGCTGCCATCAATAAATGGAACACCACTATGCGATTTTGTCCCATCAAATGCATGTTTCAAATAGAATTCAGGTCTATCTGGAGAATACATAACCGGATAATCTATACCTGCGCCATCAACACGTAGCCATCCATAGTAATCCGGGTTCATTTCATATAATGAATTATAGAATAAGTCTCTACCATTATCTTGTGAACCACCTGACGGAGTATCTATATTATCATCATACTCCTTCTCCATATCAGAAAGCTCTTTAAATGCTTGCTGCTCAGCTCTATCTGCTAATAATCTATCCGCCACTTTTATAGCAGAAAAAGCAAAGACAATACATAACAGTATTCCTATAAGTAGTTCACATACTAATAGTATTTTATGTGACATATAATATCCTCATGGCTTAAAGCGACGTTTACTTATTCTATATAATATAAATAGACATATAATACCTGTTCCTGATAAAATCATGATTATTATAAAGAATAATAGCTGTCCATCATCTCCTGTATTTGGTGTACTATTTGATACCTGCCTTGGAGTATTGGTATCCATGTCAATAATTACTATCGGTTCTCCCTGTACAATCACCTTACTCTCAACAGCTGTTGTGCTTTCCTGATTATTTGTTGAGCTACTAGTTTTGTCTTTTGTTTTGTCTTTATCTTTTTCCTTATCCTTTACCTTTTCCTTATCAACTGTTTTGTTATTATCATCTTCCTCTACTGTATCTTTGATAGGCACATCATTTTCAGGATTCTCATCTTTTTCCTCTTCTTCAGCGGTATTTGTGATAATAAATCCTGTTTCTGCATCACCACTATACTCCTGTGTATAGCCCTTAACTGGTACTTCCGACACATCATAGTTGATTTTGGCTCCGCTTATTTCATCATATTCCGGTATATTTGTAAATATATGTTTCCATTCATTTTCAGGACTAAGTTCTATCTTATCAACTATCACACCATCAGCTGTTAAATTGACAGTTACTGAATCAGTTTCCGGTCCTACCCACTTCTTCTCAACAGGTATAGAGAACTTAATATGTTCATCTTTTATATTCAGCTGATCTCCTGTTATATCATATTCTGTCTGATTAGCAGGATCATCAGTCAGGACAAAATACTTATCTTCTGTACTTACTTCATAGCCTTCCGGTGCTTGTATCTCAACAAGACAATATGTCCTATTCGCCCATAATGTCCATCCTAGTCTTTGCTGATTACCAACAATCAGAACTGTTCCATCCGCTCCAGTTGTAAATGTAACATCATTACCATTCCTATCTCTTACCGGTACCTTATCTCCATTAGCATTTAAATAGAACAACTGGAAAGTTGCACCTGCAAGTGTAACAGTAATATCATCAGCATCCACTTTAACCAATGTGATACTAGGATTACTTGCAGTACCTGCTCCAGATGAGACAACTGTTGCCCATTGTTCTACTTTTTTCTCGTATTTACCTACTTTAACTGTATTAGAATATTGTACATTTCCTTTTCCCAATACTCTTGCCTTATATATAATCTCAAATGGTGTATTGTCTGGTACTCCATTGAAAATCAGAGTATTCGTCTTTTCATCATGTTGAACAACTATATTTTCACTCTCTGGATTTATTGACAATGAATCCGGTACGAATCTAAGGTTAGAGGAGAGTTCATCCATAATTGTAAGCTCATCTGATGTAGGATCCAGATCTTCTCCATTTTGGTTAATTGTAACTTTGAATTCCGCAATGTATCCATTATCTGATGAAGGCCAGGATGTAATCTCTTTGTTTACATAAGATGTATATGTATAATTTACAGTAGTACGTGATTCCAGTTCATTCCATTTAGCTATATTTTCCATATTCACGCCCCACTGAGCAAGTGCAGCTTCTTCATTAAGCGCAGATAGAGCCGCCTCATCTTTAACAATTAGTGAATATGTTATTATATATTTCTGATAATAATTACCATTATTTTGCTTAGGAAAACTATCTACTACCATATCTATTCCATCACTGGTAGATACTGCTAAGGCGCTACCTCCCTCAGTCGTAATATTATTATTATTTCCTCCGGATATCTTAATACCATCAGCCTCATAATACTTTAGATAATTTGTATTAAACGAATCTGCTATTGTAACTCCATCTTCATTAACACCTGTTAGCGATAGCCTGTACTTAAATACCGGATACGTAACTCCATCAATTTCTATATCCTTGCGTTCAGCAAACTCTTTATAAATACTCTTCTTAACAGGAATTACTGTAGCATTTACTGTATCTGTTCTATATGTTCCAGACCATACTGTAGCATAATTGACATGCTTATATAGATTTGAATCATTATAGCCATTATATGATGCCATAGTCAGCCAGTCTTGATTTACTGATGTTTTATAATGAATGATTATATTTCGCGGATTACCATCAGCCGAAGGCTTTACTCCGCCCTGCGTCTTACCTTCATCTTGATAAAAATTGATTACAAATGTTCGCTCATCATTTTCAAAGCTTATATTCCAGCTTTCACCTTCCTGTAATCCTTCTATCTCAAATGAATCCTTAATAAAGTAATCAATATATGTCTGGTCGCCATAAATAAGCTTTGGGCCATCATCAACTACCCTCAGATTAGATAGTCCAGTTGCTGGTACTGAAATAACATTCTGCCACTCAGATTCTGTTTCAGTTGTTCCTACAGCTTCTTTTCTAATACCAAAATCTGTTTCTCCTATGACACCTATTTGGGTAGTGCCCTCATCATATGAATTAAGTACCTGTGCACCATTTACAAGTGTTAGATTTCCTAGCGCTGAACTGGAATCTATAATCGTACTACTTGTAATTCTATATGAGGCCTTTCCATCAGTATCCGGCGCAGTATATCTCCATCCCCATATACCATTAGCATTTTCCCATATATACAGATCTGACCATGGAACTACCCTTGTCTGTGTAGTACCATTTTCAAATGTCACAGATATAGTTATTCCGTCTCCTGTAAAGGACATAAATGGTCTACTATTCTGAACTATCCAGTCTGCTATATTAACTCCGCCCATATTAATCTTATGGTCTTCATTGACTGTAATTACCCAGTCCTGTTCATATAGATTATCACCAACTTTTACAGGATCTCCATCAGCATATTTTTGCACCCTATGGAACTGCACCTTTCCAGCAAAATTTGTGCTGGCTTCTTTGCCATATGGTACCTGGTCACTGGTAACTCTAGCTTTATTATTAGTCTGTTCTACAGTTCCATTAGATGAAATCTTGTTATTATCTACTGCTGCGCTATATGTTAGTGTTATAACCTCTTCATTACCCATATGATCAATAGTAACTCTAAATCTATTCTCTACAGATGTATAATCATAATCTAATGCAAGTTGACCGCTCTTATTTGATTCTGCACTAACATCCTTATTAAATATAAGTGCTGTGCCTGTGAGAGTATCTTCTATTAGAACATTGTCATTATTACCATAAGATGTGACTACTACCTTATAAAACGCAGTATCTGAATCACTATCGTAATTTACCTCTTTATAAATTGCCAGATCATTCCATGTTTCAAATACAAAGTCTTTTTCTATATTTGAAGAAAAATAAATCTCGCTTGCTGTTTCATCAAGGCGAGAATATATACTTAAGTCAAATTTTACGTTAGCTGCAGCTATTAAACGATCATAGTGAGGATCATCCTGATTGAAATGAACCCGTAGTTGTCCATCTATAACTTCAAACGTATTGCCGTTTATAGTTGCTGTTCCATTCTCATCGGTTACTACAATTGAAAATGTCGTACTATTGATATCTCCTGTAATTAGTCCTTCAGGGATATCGTATGTCATAATACTATCATCATCAAATTGAACATCCTCATTCTCACTGAATCTAAATGTCAGTTCATAAGTGTTATTGGGATTTATAACATAATTACCATCTCCATCCACTGGAGCGTTAATTGTAACATCAGTCAGAAAGTCTGCAAGATTCGCACTTGTCGGTGCATCTGCATCATTAGTCAGATTATCATCAGTTTGATTCAGTACTTCATTTATTTGAACCGGTTCGTTATCCTGAAACTGTTCATCATCTATCTGTATTTGTTCTATATCTGCCAGTTCAGGTTCTTCAGTTTTCTGAATCAGATCTTCATCAGTCTGACCCGGTTCTTCATCATTTGTAACTACATTTTGCTCTTGTTCTATGACGGTATCATCCAATATCTCATCTCCTCCGAAAGCAAAAGCATTTGCTCGACCAGCAATAATTGATACCAACATGCACAATACACATAGCATTGATAATGTCTTTCTCATATTTTTGCTCTTGAACATAACATATCTCTCCTTTACCATAATTCTATTAATGCCTATAAAATCAGGCATTTCCTTATTATTTAAATTATGGCAAAGGCTTACTAATCACATACTAACAAGTTTTATTTATCATTTTCTATTTGGGACAGAATATATTCCCCCCAAGAATACTCTGACATAAAATCTCCCTCAAATCGGTCTCTTGCTCCCATGTTCTTATCCTGCCAGGCATAATAATCACAGTCAAACATTGACGTGTTTATCATCTGTCCCCTATATGTAGATATCAATAATCCTTCCAATGATACTTCTTTCAATTTCCTTTTTAGTTTTCTAAGAGCGTTATAATATACTGTCATTTCAACATTACCATATGGTCTATCTTCCCATATCGTACTATAGATTTCTTCATTACTGATTTCTTTGCCTCTTCGTGTCACAACAAGTGCAAGTATTTCTTTTGATTTTCCAGAAATTGGTATTGGTATCCCATTTCTCAGAACCTGAAATCTACCAAATGTCTGTATGTATATTTCCTTTTGTTGTCGCTGTATCAGAAACCTTAGTTTCTCTACCGTCTGCTCCAACATTTCCTTATTATATGGTTTGATAATATAATAGTCTCCATTTATGTGATTGAATTCCCACAAATACTCATCATAAGCAGACACCAGAACTATAATTATATCTGGACGTATTTTCCGGAGCTTTTTGGCCAGTTCTATTCCATTAATCCCAGGCATTACAACATCCAGAAATGCAGCTTCAATGGTATGTTTTCTTGCATAATCTATAGCTTTTTGTGCTGATTCAAACTCTCCAACAATATTCAAATCTTTAATATCATTACTCAGTCTTACAAAGCGCCTTAACATAAGAGGTTCATCATCTACTATGATTGCTCTCATTTCCTTTAAACTCCTTTGGTATTGCTATAGTTACTGCCGTGCCTTTACCAGCACAACTATTTATATCAACTGATGCATGCATTATTCTCTCAAGTCTATATATAACATTCTTAAGCCCTATTGAATCACTCTCGCCATTCTGAATAGATGTCTTAAGAGATTCTGCATTGAAGCCTACTCCATTATCTTCAACTATAATGCACACATCATCTTCATTATTAAAGGTTGTAATCATCACACTACCACCTTGGTCACCTTTTCAAAAATCCCATGTTTAATAGCATTCTCAACGATCGGCTGAACACATAGCGGCAGAATCAGAAAATCATCTGTCTGAATATCAAATAAAACATCCAATTTATTACCTAATCTCATTTTTTCAATATTGGTATAAGCTCTGACATTATCAAGTTCTTGATTAAAAGGAATTGGGGAATCATTATTGAATGCCCGCATACAGCTACGAAGATATGTGGCAAAGTCCCCTATTAAGTCTGATGCATATTCCGGATCCTCTAGAACCAATTCCTGAATTGAAGCTAGAACATTATATAGAAAGTGTTGTTGTATTTGATTTGAATAATTCCCAAGATAAACCTCATCTTTTTTGATGATATCTTCTTTAATGATATCTTCGTCCATTTTATCCCCCAGATAATTTTGGTGTATTTTGTTAAAAATTTAAAAGTAAACTATTTGTAGTTTATTATATCCGTCATAACTAATTAAGAACTAATCTTGCTAATAACATAATAGATTGCATTTAATTATAACTACTAATTGACATTTTATCACACATCGTGCATAATGTGTATATACTTAATACACACTTGTTTGTAGTAATAAGTATGGTAGACAGTTTTATTGTCTATTGTTGATGGGGAGATATATATTCAGGAAGGATTATTAACTGTATCAATTACTCTATATCCTCGTTTCACTTACTGAAAATTAGTTATAGTCGTTGTTAAGATGCAAATCATAGAGTAATTAAACAGTTAAATCCTTCCCTCTATCTCTTATATATCTAATATCCTCCTCATCATCATTTTCCTTCAGATTACAATAGTAGTACATTATGAACTCTCTCAAGTTGATAATATGTAATGATACAAAATGATATCAAAAATATCAGAGCCAGACGCTGAGACGCAGAGCCCAAGTAATACCATTTGATTACATGATAATGGATATTACCTGGGCTCTTTATTTAGTTGGTAATGAAACATCTATGATTCTCACACTCAGACATGCTGATATCCCCTCATAGATGGTATGAAAAATTATATTTCTACGAATCATAGATGTTTATTAACCATAAATGTATGCACATATAAAAGGAGGATCGATCCCAAGTAGATTCTAACTAGCCATCTTGGTTTTATAACAACAAAACATATAATTATAAGAAAACAAAAACACAAAAATCATGCCATCATCAGCATGTCATATGAGTGTATAGCAAAGAGGGTAGACGCTCTCACCTACCCTTTTTGCTTATCTATTGGGATTGTAATTATTTTATCAT
>CAMJFD010000166.1 GCA_946404845.1 uncultured Butyrivibrio sp.
AACCCCTCATGAGTGAGGGGCAGGGGAGTTGAAGTGCCGCAGGCACTTTTTTATTACAATAAATATTCATTTAGTTCCAATGTATTTATAATAAAAATATTATGTATTTTTGTCGCCATGCTCCAAAAACACAGCAAACAAGCCATTTATACTCGACTTCGTCGAAGGGCTTGTTTGCCACCTGAATCATATTCTTACGAAACTCGCAGAAATTGCGAGTTTCTGTAATATACTCACAAGAATATATTATTAAATTGTCTGAGTAATTGCATCTTGTGTCTGATTTGTAATCGCTTTCCACTTCTTTGATCTGAAAAATGTAAGAGATGCAACCATTCCAAACATAAAACTAATAGATATTCCAAATGTAACATAATGTCCATCATAAAATCTTGAAATAAGATATGCAGAAGGTATTCGTACAGCCCATAGCATTAATAGGTTAATGACAGTTGAGTATTTGACTCCGCCTATACCATTTGCAAGATTCAGGATTGTATTTAGTACGCAGTAGCACCACTGGAATGGAAGCTGGATACTTATGCATAAAAGCGCATACTGAGTTGTAAGCTCGTCTCTTGTGAACAGCTGAACCATAGGTTTTGCAAATGTATACATTATTATGCCGAGTGCGATTGTAATAAGTGCAGAGTAGAAAGGAACGATTCTGCCGCCTTTGACAAGCCTCTTATAGTTTCTGGCACCGTAGTTTTGCCCTGCAAATGTTGACATGGCAGATGAGAATGAAGTGATAGCTACGCTTGCTATTCCCATTATTTTGCCGCATATTGATGTTCCGGCCATAAAGGATGAGCCCTGCGTGTTGATAAAAGACTGCATGAGTATATGACCAACTGTATAAAGTGAATTATTGAGTCCAAGTGGAATACCAGTCTTTAATATTTCTGCAAGTGCAGATTTATCAATATAGCGAGGCAGAACTGTAAATGGAAGAGCCGGGTACTTGTGTTTAATATAGATGATGCTGGCTATCCATGAAAAATACATTGCTATAATCGTCGCAAGAGCAGCACCTGCAACATCCATTTTAAATATTGCAATGAACAATAAATCCAATACGATATTGGTAATAGTAGATATGATAAGGAATACAAGTGATGCAGTTGAATCTCCGATACCTCTTAATATGCCCGCATTCATGTTGTACCCCATATTACCAAGGAGCCCTAGAAATACTATCCTGATATAGATTACAGCAAGGTCCCATGTATCTGACGGCACCTGCATGAATTTCAGAATTACAGGAGTCAGGATAATACCCAGTACAGATAATGGAATAGCAGCCATATATGTAAATGATATTGCTGTTCTTATAAGTTTGCCGAGACGATTCTGATTGCCTGCACCTGTATAAATAGAAACCAATATGGATACACCGCCTCCGATTCCCATGAATATACACATGAATACTTCGACTGGCTGTGAACTGGTTCCAACAGCTGCTATTGAAGTTGGTCCGCAGAAATTACCTATAATAAGGGTATCAGCTGTACTGTATAGCTGCTGCAGAATATTACCTATGACCATAGGAATCGCAAATAGTACTATCAGCTTCATTATTGGTCCCTGAGTCATATCGATTTTTGTTTTAGATGTCTTTTTTGATACTTCCATTTTTAACCTCATGCCGCGAGTCAAGCAAGTGGCTAATGATTTGACGTTGGTGAGTTCGCGGCACTTTTTCTTTTTGTAATCTTTTTAATATATCCAAATTATATTCGTTTGCAGTATTCAAAAATATAAAAAACAGATTATTTTTCTAAAAACCTTTCAAATCGGATACAAATGAGTTAATCTAGATAAAGGTAATCATGATAGCGGTATTGAATGCACGAATGATTATAATAGAGGTTTTATTATGGCAAAAAATGGCAAAAGAACTGAAAACAGGGAGGTTTTCAGAAAAGAGATAGATGCACTGCAAATCAGTGAGAGCAGGATAGTCAGAAATCAGGACATGAAGATAAGGCATTACCATGATTCTATTGAACTGTTTATATTATTAGAAGGTACAAGATACTTTTTTGTGGACAGGAAGATTCATGTGATTAAGGCAGGGTCTGCAATTTTGATTCCACCTGGGCAGATTCACAAGACTAGTACATATGGGGATGATTCGAGTCATAGCAGGTTTCTGTTGCAATTCTCCAGAGAGGGAACAGAAGGTATACTGCAGTCTTCATATTCAATGAATTTTGAGGAATTTAGTCAGAAATACAATGGCATAACTACATTTAGAAGTGAGAAATGGACGCAGCTCCTTGATACTATTGCAAGACTTAAGAAAGAGTTTGATTATGATAATCCTAATATCCCGCTTGTACGTGTTCTGTCACATGAAATTCTTGCGATGTATACAAGTGAATTTGACTATAACGCCAGTATGCATGGCGAGAGTGAAGAGAATACCGGGCTTGTATCAGAGGTGCATAATTCCATACAGCAGGTTATTGAATATCTGAATTCTAATTATATGGATGAGATACTGCTGGATGATTTGTCCAAAAAGTTTTTTATCAGCAGGGCATATCTTACCAGAAATTTCAGAAAAGTAACCGGTGTGACAATAGTGCAGTATCTGACAGTTATCAGAGTCAGAAAGGCTTGTCTCCTGTTAAAAACAACTGATGAGAGCATCACATTTATAGCAGAAGAATGCGGTTTTTCTAATACCACATATTTTGAAAATGTATTTAAAAGATTGCGCGGCAGGACGCCAGGGCAATACCGTAAGATGTGCCGTAGTTCAGAATTATAAAGTTATGCGGCAATTTAGCAAGTATTTTTCTATATCATGATAGTGTAGAATTATACTATGAAAAAGTTTGTGCAAATTACGTTTTGCGAGGGGAGAAAAATTAAATTATGAAAATGAATGAAGAAGATTGCGCATATTTGAGGATACTATCTAAGCAATTCCCAAATGTCGCTACTACCGCTACAGAGATAATCAATCTGCAGTCTATATTAAGTCTGCCAAAGGGAACTGAACATTTCCTGTCTGATATTCATGGTGAACACGAGCAGTTCGCCCATGTGTTAAAAAATGGTTCTGGAGCGGTTAAACGTAAGATTGACGAGGAGTTCGGCAATCTGCTCTCCGAGAAGGAAAAAAGGGAACTGGCGACCCTTATCTACTATCCGGAAGAGCGTATCAGGATTATCCAGAAGGATAAGTCTATAAATATTGATGACTGGTATACAGTTATGATCAACCGCCTGATTCAGGTATGTAAAGCAGCAGCAAGTAAATATACACGTTCTAAGGTGAGAAAAGCTCTGCCAAAAGACTTCGCTTATGTTATTGAAGAGTTGATAACAGGACGCCGTGACCTTGGAAATCAGGAAGCTTATTTCAATGAAATTATTCATACTGTAATTCGCATAGGTAAGGCACCTGAACTAATCGTTGCGCTATCAAAGGCAATCAGCAGATTTGTAATTGATCATCTCCACATTGTAGGAGATATCTATGACAGAGGACCAGGTCCACATATCTGCATGGATATTCTCATGAAATATCATAGTCTTGATATTCAGTGGGGTAATCACGATGTCGTATGGATGGGAGCTGCATCAGGAGAACTTGCCTGTATAGCTACAGTACTGCGGTTTTCAGCCAGATACGGTAATCTTGATATATTGGAAGACGGTTATGGTATTAACCTTCTGCCATTATTTAAATTTGCAATGGAGACATATAAGGATGACCCATGCGATCAGTTCAAGCTCAATTACCGTGAGGGAGAGTATGACATTGCCAATGCAGAGATAGACAGGAAGATGCATAAGGCTATGGCTATTATACAGTTCAAGATTGAAGGTCAGCTTATCAAAAAGCATCCTGAATTCCACATGGAAGACAGACTGCTTCTGGATAAGATGAATCTGAAAAAAGGAACAGTTATGATAGGTGGCAAAGAATACGAACTCCTTGATAAGAATTTCCCAACTGTTGATCCTGCTGATCCATACGCACTTTCCAAAGAAGAGGAAGATGTAATGGATAAGCTCAGAATAGGTTTTTTGAAATGTGAGAAGCTACAGGAACATGTGAGATTCCTATATAGAAAAGGCGGACTGTACAAGACTTACAATGACAACCTGTTATTCCATGGATGTGTACCTCTTGATGAAAAGGGAAGGCTCAAGGAGGTAGAACTGTGTGGCAAGAAGTATAAGGGAAAAGCCTTATATGACGAACTTGAGCAGCTACTTAGAAAAGGTTATTACGCAATAGATCCTGTAGAAAAAGAGCAGGGAATGACAATGCTCTGGTACACATGGTGCCATGCTAATTCACCTGTATTTGGTAAAGACAAGATGGCTACTTTTGAGAGATATTTTGTAGCTGATAAATCTACTCATGTTGAAAAGAAGAATCCATATTACACATGGTATGACAAAGATGAGACAGTTACTATGATCCTTAAGGAGTTCGGACTTACAAGTCCTGAAAGTCATATAATAAACGGCCATGTGCCTGTAGAGGCTAAAAAGGGAGAACTTCCTGTTAAATGCGGCGGAAGACTGATAGTTATAGATGGCGGATTTTCCAAGGCATATCAGCCAAAGACAGGAATAGCAGGATATACACTTACATATAATTCCTACGGATTCCTGCTGGCTGCGCATGAGCCATTTGAATCAGTTGAAAAAGCTGTTGAATCAGGTAGTGATATTCATTCTGATACAGTTCTGGTACAGCATGTAGACAGACGAAAAGTCGTAGCTGATACTGATATCGGAAAGGCGCTTAAGCAGAACATTATTGAACTTGAGGAATTGCTGAAAGCATATCGTACAGGTGCAATAGTAGAAAAAGAATAAAATTTATTATTATTTAATCAAAAATATCGAGGTAAGTTACATATCTACGGTATAATGATAACGTATCCCTAATTATTCACGCTTCTTTTATTTACAGGAGGTGACTATATGAATAAGGCTGAATTTGAGAAATATCTCAGATCAGAGGGCTACGTTGTCGATAAGCATACAAGTATGCCGACAATCCTGGTTACCAATGCTTTTGTGATACCGCAGCTGACAGACGATATCAGACAGAAGGCTCATGATAAGCAGTATGAGTCAAGTTTTAGTATCAAGGTGTCAACTATCTTTCCTAATTCTAAGGGAAAAAAAGCGGATACAAAGGAAAAGTATACTGATCTGGATACAGAGGAGCAGTATGAAGAAAAACAGGAAGAGTATGCTATAGGTCATCAAGATGCTGACGAACAGCCTACTTCGGGAGATTATGAGGGTGAAGAGAATGAAAGCTTATTAAATGAAGATCCTATATCGGATTTTTTTAACATGAATTTCGATGAGGACTACTAATTTAAGTGGTTTGTTTTCTGCTTCTTAATCTATGTAAAGGGAAGTACTGAGTTATGAAGAGTTTCAAATCAATAATGCTATCTATGATTTTGGGAGTAATGTTCGGCGTGCTCCTTGTATTAAGTTCGGGCCAAAATAGCCTGAATGTGTAAGAACTCATTCTACAATTGTACAAGCCTTAAGAAGATTGTTATTAAATCCAAATCAATAACATCGATTGGTAAGAATTCATTCAAGAACATAAATAGTAATGCAGTTATTAAAGTGCCTAAGTCCAAGTATAAGGCATACAAGAAGCTGTTAAAGAAGTCTAAGCTTTCAAGTACAGTAACTGTGAATGAAGAAGTATTAATATATATAAATTATTTGCTGTGCACTGGAAATCATCTGGTGCACAGCTTTTTCTTTTTTTAGTTTTCCTGAATTCAACTTGCTATTTTATTCTTTGTAAAAATAGCTGGGAACGCCCCATTTATCTTCTTCTTTATAATAGCTGACAGTAACAGGAACCAATCTGTCATCCATTTCTATTCGGCATTCAAAATCGATGCTGTTCTGATAATGATTTTTTTCTTTATAGCTTCTGATCTTACGAGGCTGACCATCGATCCTTACGTATAAAGGTTTAATCTCTCCGTCTGTGCTGAATGATGCTATAACAGGGACGATATGAGCCCCGATATAATCAAGACTTGTACATGAAACTATTCCTAACATTTCTACCCTTCTTTCCGAACAAATATTCCGAATGTGTGTTCGATTAATTATATTATACATTTTTATTTGTAGTTGTAAATCGAACAGATTATTAAAAATATAAGTTGCTTTACAAGATGTAAATTTAAGGGGTATACTTCTAATGTTTGCGATAGCGATCATACATGTTAATGCTCGCAGATATTAGTTTATTGTAAACGGGAGAAGTTGATGAATAGTTTTTTGCTAAAAATATATAAGTACGTTCCAGATATAATCAGAAGAGGGCTGAATTTAATCATATGTACAATAGCCATGCTGGCTGTAAGCAATGTGATATATCAGGCAATTCTCGAATTTGTATGTAATCCAATGGATGCTATTACATTAGAGAAGAGAATATTCCTGATGGTAGAGTGCATAATAGTAGCGACGCTTTTTGAAATCAGGGTCATTGGTACAGCTGCCAGAGTACAGTCCAGGGAAGCACATAAGTGCGGAGCCTATAATGGCTTTATGGCCGGCATTATTATGATCATTATAATAAATGGATCTATCCTGACTGATATAGTTACTTCTGTTATTGTAGGAGCGGTATTTGCAGCAGTTGGAAGCTTTGCGATTATTAATGATTTGACCAGGGATGTCCCAAGGCGCAAAAAAGGTATCTTTGGCAAAGACGTATATATAATGGACATAGACAGCTTCAGAAAACTTGGCGGACAGGTACTTGATAGTAAGCCTTTTAAAAAGCGTCTGGACAGAACTGTCTATATGTACAAGATTCAGTATAAGGGAAAAGAGCTGGTTACAGAGGCCGACGAATATAGTCACGGAATCATACTGATTCCGGAGATGACAGGAGAATCTTCTAAGTTTTGGAGAAGCTTTGAGGAGAGTATGGTTGACCGCATGGATGACTTGGAGATATTTGGATCAGGTACAATGTTCTTTTTCAGAATAGTGTACACAGTGGTTTCAGCAGCATATTTACTCTATATTCCAGCTAAGGCAATATCACTAATGATCGTGAATTATATGATAGGAGACCAGCTTAAAATATTGCAGAGTGCAATGTTTACCGGTTTTTCGATTATATTATTTATAATACTTAAACTTATGAGACCATATATGTTTGTACTTGGAAGTATGGAAAAAAGGAACTGATATAATATA
>CAMJFD010000167.1 GCA_946404845.1 uncultured Butyrivibrio sp.
AATTTTACTCCTATTATGGAAAATTTCAAGATAGAAAATTGTTTTTATTCTCGATTTATTAGCATTTTTTAGGTTGAAGTGCTGCTTACATAATGGTCTTCAAAAACTCTGTCAGTTCGTCTGCAGCAATTTCATGAGATGCTGCGGATGGATGCCAATCGGCTGCGTAGCCGTTGCGTTCAAAATCCTGCGGTCTAATTCTAAAAGCATATACATCTCTAAATCCGCTCTTATCCTTGAACTTACTAACTGCACGCTCTTCTACTTCGAATAGTGCATCTCCCATAAGTCCAAAGGCTACTACTATTGTAGATTTCGGATTTACATTATGAACCTGCTCTAGAAAGTCAACATAAGCACTTTCAAAAGCCGCCTTTTTATCAGCATCATCTTGTATATAACTTTCATCATTCGTTCCAAGATTTATTACTATAACATCAGGCTTTCTCTCTGATTCATAATCCCACTTACGACTCTCAAGTTTCATACCTCTAAATGTATTATAAGAATATGCAAATATCTCATAATAAGGCTGCATGAGTTCATCAAGCACAGGAGTTGTAGGATCATCAGTATATCCGGATAGAAGTCCATGTCCACTATAGGATACAAGGCTGTAATCCGCTCCCAGCTTATGTGCTGTCTTATAGGCAAATGACTTCGTAACATTTTCTGTATCAGTAGAAAAAATATACCACTCATCAGGAGTATCTATGCCATAACCGCATGTGATTGAATCACCTATAAACTCAATAAGTTTATCATTATATTCAGTCCCCGAAACAGCCTCAGTTGCAAGAACTGATATTTCTCCAAGACCTACTGTAGACATTCTTGGTTCTGATAACTTTATAATTCTAACAACATGTTCGCCAATAGGAGCATTCTCTTCTTCTCCAAAAACAACGAATTTTTCAACAGGCTTTTTGATCACAGTATCAAGCATTGTTATGCCATCAATAATAACAGCGACTCTTGCCTGGTCTCTCCGTGGTTCCGCCTCACCTTCTACAGTCTCAGTTGTACTATCCCCATAAAATGTTACTGTGAGCTTTGTTCCCGTATATTTGAATTCAACGCCCGCTCCAGATAAGCTGAGCACTCTGCAATCATCCAACATGAAGGTTCTTCCCAATACCTTTACATGATCATCAGTTGGCAAAAAAGTAAATTCTTGTAAATTAGACATATATAAAATAACCTCCAACAAATTATAAGATATAACAATCTTTCATATAATGATATAGATGTCAAATGAGCGCCAAATACTTTTGTCCCCACATCATTATCAGTTTTCTTTATAGAATAACGGCATATAACGAGCTTAGCAAGATATATTGTGAAGTTTTCTATATGATTATCTTATAAAATCTTATTTCTAATTCTTATTACATAAACTCATTCAACTACTCTAAGTATGAATCTATCTCTGTATCCTATGTATTTATGCTATAATTTTCCATAATCTATGTAGGACAATTTATTAATTATCCATATCTTGTTTATATATAATAAGGTATAATCAAATAAAACTAACAACAATTTTTCCTTAAAACTACAATGCATTACGATTCATATATCAGGAGGGAGATTTATGCGTAATAGCAATAAGGACTATTTGTGGCTAATATTCTTTCTAATCATCTTTATAAACGGCTTTGAAGCAGGAGGATATCAGGCAAGCCTACTTAGTATTGGTGAATCTTATGATCTGTCCACTACGTCAAAAGGTATATTTGCTTCCATAGAACTGTTTGCAACTATGCTGGCGCCATTATTTCTGGGAGCCTGGGCTGACAGGAACAGTAAACTCAAATGCATCCGAATTTTATTATTCATACAGCTATTCTTTTCAGCACTTGTTCTCTTAGTTACATCCAGAATAATTTTTGCCCTGGGCATATTCTTCTTAGGGCTTACCACAAGTGCTCTTCAGTTTATTTCTATAGCTGCACTTGCAGAAGTATATCCAAACAGCAGCAAACGCAAAATCGGTTTTATGACATCAATGTATGCATTCGGCGCCTTTATTGCACCACTTATAGTATCTGCTTATCTTAAAATGGGATTTGGATGGAGAACTCTGTTCCTACTACTTACAATTACAAGCACTATAGCTCTTATCGGACTATTAAGATCAGCTGATGGCACCAGAGAAAAAATAGATAATATAGATATAGATGATGCGACAACCGGCACTTTCATATTAGGAGCAATTCTCCTTCTATGCATTATTATGTGCATTTATGTTGGATATGAAAACGGATTTGCTTTCTTTATAGACACTTTATTTGCAGAAGAGCTTGGATCAGGTATTGGTAAATACGCTCTTAGCATATTCTGGATCATAATGATACCTTCAAGAGTTATGGCGGGTTATCTTGGAAAATACAGCCACAAGATACTGACAGGCGCTATTATATCCATTCCTGTAATAACTATTATAATATCGAGATTAAATACAGATATTCCTGTTCTGCTTCTGTGCATACCTCTAGGATTTGCATGCGGCGCTATATATCCAAGTGTTCTGAATATCGCAATGCCACTTGCCGGAAATCATAAAGCCACTGCAACCGGCATGATCACAACTGCTACAGGTATTGGAGGCGTGGTATTTACTGCTCTTACTGGTATTATAGGTGACAGATGGGGACTTAGAACTGCTATCCTTATCCTCTCAGCTTTTTTTGCAATATCACTTATCTCCGTTTTATTATTAAAACAGTATTCACATAATACTGAATCCACATAATAATATATGTATTATTGTGACTGAAATCAGAAATCCGCACTTGCTGCGGTTAACCATACGTAATACGTATGGTGTGAGAAAGTGATTCAAGTGGCAAATAGGCCCTTCGACGAAGTCGATTTCAATTGGCCTATTTGCATGACTTTTGGAACGAAGTGACAAAAAGTCATATAATCCAAAAAGATAAGGCTAGAGATATTTTTCCTCCAGCATCTTTTTAAGTGTATGCCTGTCTATTTTGCAGCTGTCGACAAGAACCTTTGCATAATCATTGAACGCAGCACACAAAGCCGGATGCTTACAGGCAAATGACAATTCTGCATTAGTTGATGTAATCATGTCTGTTACTTTGTCAGATATAATCATGCTTGTGTTACTAAATGGCGTTTCTGATATTGGATAAAAATTATAATTCTCATATTTATCCAGCAGATCAATTATATACCTTATATGCATGGTATACTGCTCTCTTGTATAGTATATAGGAGTACCTTTTTGTACCATGTTTATTGAAAGAGTTCCGGATTCAAGTTCTTCTATATCTGCAAGAGGTATACATTCTGTAATACTATTATTTTTTAGCTTGTCAAAAAAAGCTTCTGAATAATATTTATAAAGACCTTTGAGCTTAGCATCTCCAAATTCATCTACAAGTTCCTGCGGCATGGTACTAAGTGATAATACACTCTGTACAATTACAATATCTGATGTATCAGGCAGTTCATATACAGGCATTGACTCCATTAAAGGAAGTGTTCTTGAAATAAGATGCTCATATTCAATTTGGAATTTTTCCAACAAATTAGGCTCTCTGTGATAATAGTAAACCGTCTCAGACTCTGAACCTACTACACTAAAGGATCTTATACATGCAACTCCGGGAATTAAAAAAATCGTATTTGTAAACTTATGATTATTCCTATCTCTGCAATAATATGAAGTGACCATTCCTGACATATATAACGGGAGCCAGCCCTTTAATGCTATATTCATTTCTGTTAAATCTCTATCAACATTATGAATTATCTTAATATGTATTCCACTACTCACGCATTCTCGCATAAGTAATTTCCATCTATCAAAAAAGGTATGGTCACTATACATCCATTCCATATCCTCATCAGAATATAGCAGAATTTCTTCGACTCTTAACTCTAGCGCTGTTGTGAGGAATATTATAACAGCTTCCTGCAATCCCTGATTTCCTATAAATATATTCTTGTTACTAAGCCTGATATCCTTATCGGGTACAATAGCAGAATCTATACTGGAATTATCCATTTCACAGGAATCAAATATACCCAGAAAATTCTCAGCTGCAATTGCACTATCGTCTTCCTCTTTATTATTATCATATAGCCATTGATACATAGTATCTTCATCAAGTTCGGTTATATCAATATTCATGATCTTTGAAAGTTCATATTCAAGGTCATACTTTTTTATAATTTTAAAAAGAACATTACATATATTGGATGATAACTCTGGATTTGATAACGGCGTCCTGATACCATTTCTATATCTGCTGATCAGAGAAGCATCTGCATGAACCATCTGGCTCAGTTTTACATTAGACATTTCCGCAAGATTCATGACAGAATTTAATCTTTCTCCCAAATGGCTTATATTGTCCTGCCTTTTAGAACGTCTTTTTCTGACCTCTTTATTTTTAGCAGCTTCAATATCTTTTTCATAATCTATATATAACCACTTTATGACAGTTTCCTTGATGTCATCTGCTGAGGATTCTATATCTCCACCAACTATCTGACATAACTGAAGCAATTTATTCCTGCTATCAGCATACAGATATATCCCCTCAACAAGCTTTCTGCCAGTTACGCTATGAGGCTTGGGAAATCTCTTACCATTTCTGAACCTGCTTATATTAGTGCGGTCTATCCCAACAGCTCTTGCAATATCTGAATTATTTGCCCCGATTTGTTCAAGAAGGCTATTCAATCGTTCTGTGAACATATAATAATCTCCTAACTCAAAAGATATGTATATTATACATCAATTATGCGTGACAAAATTATTTGTCATTGACATATTTTTATGTCACGAAATATTGTTAATTAATATAGTAATATATTAGTATATACTAATATGACAATATCTATATAAGGTGGGCACTGTATGGATGATTTTCTTAAAGTAAAATACTTTGATGATCTGTTTGACATATTCTCCAGTCAAAATGAAGGCTGGTATTCTTTTTATGCAGATTATACTCATAATACAGTTCACTGGTCTCAGGAAATCGTAGATCTTTTGGGACTTCCTTCTCGTGTCATGAACAATGATGAAGCTCTTTCACTATATTTAAGTTATATTCATCCAGAAGATTTGGATGGCTATATGTCAGAAGTCAAAAAAATGATGGACGGTGAAATTGATGAACTAAATATCCCATATCGGCTGAAGACAAAAAGCGGCGAATATATAACTGTAGGTACCTATTCTAAATTCAAACGAGATAAAGAAGGTAAGCCAGTTTTCTATGCAGGTTCAGTAGTAAACTTCCATAAAATGAATTTCATTGAACCTACAACAGGACTTTATACAACTGTCAAGATGATTGACATGATGGATACTTATTTCACGGAACAAAAGGGTTATTTCCTTCTGATATTTGGTATAAGAGACTTATCTTCAATTAATAATAAATACGGTTATATAGCTGGAAATCAGGTCCTGCACGCTGTAGCTAATGTAGCAATGGCTTATAAAAATGGCGCTACTGTCTATAAGCTGGAAGGAACTAAATTTGCCATGTTAAAGTCTTTTGACCTAGATGATCCAAGTATCAGAGAATATGGCAGCAAGGAATTTGATAACATCAAAAAACAACTGTCACAAGGAATAAAAGTAGATAATACAATTATCTATGTAGATATATATGGAGGCGCTGTATATACAAATGAAAAGGGTATAACCCCTAATACTGTATATACAAGTGCTCTGTTTGCACTGTCCAAAGCTAAAGACAATAATAGTTCAGATGCACTTAATATTTTCAACCAGTCATGGCTTGAAGAAGAAAGGCATCAGCTTTCTTTATATGAATCAATCCGAGATTCTATCAAAGATGAATGTAAAGGTTTCTTTCTTGTATATCAGCCCATTATTAGTAGTGAAACTGGCAAATTATGTGCTATGGAAGCTTTGCTCAGGTGGTATGGAGACGACTGCGGAGAAATATTCCCTGGAACCTTTATAGAATGGCTCGAAAAAGATCCTGTATTTTTTGATCTTGGTAACTGGATATTACGAAGAGCCCTTGAGGATGTTAAAAAGATCATTAGCATAATACCTGATTTTATCGTAAATATTAACCTTGCATATCCTCAGCTGGGCAGAGATGATTTTGAAGAAAACCTAAAAAGAATTGTAGACGAATCCTGTGTGAATCCCAAAAACATAAGACTTGAACTTACTGAAAGATGTAAGCTACTGGATGAAAAACTATTAATCAAAAAAATGTATTATATTCAGTCCCTTGGTATCCAAACATCACTTGACGATTTTGGAACAGGTTATTCTGCTATAAACCTGCTATTTGATCTGCCTTCAAACCAGATAAAAATAGACAGATTTTTTATTCAAAATATTCAAAATGAAGAATCTAAGAGCATTATGCTAAAAGCCATAATTGACTGTGCTCGCAAAAATGGTGCACACGTATGCGTTGAGGGTATTGAAACCAAAGAAATGGCTGATTATATTATGAATAACTTTAATATAACCAGCCTTCAGGGATTCTATTATTCAAGACCTGTAAGATTAGAAGTCTTTTTGGAAAATATGCATAAATGGATGTAAGAAAGTAATTCATAATACTAATAATCTATCTGTTTTACATACATATACAGGCTCTGATTAGTATCGCTGTAATCGCTACGATCATTTAACTAGACTGTCTATTGTATTCCAGTCACAGCATCTGTGATAATTATCTCCTGGCAGCTCATTATCATGATTCCAAGGACGGTCAAATACCATAACTTTTAGATCAGGCATATGATCAAAAAAGCTAAATGCAAGTGGTGAATCCTCAATAGCATAGTCAAAATGCATCTTGTAATAGTCTTCTAATTCAAGGCTGAATTCACTGTTCTTGATAAAGCTGTCTCTTCCATATTTATTAAAGCAGTATAATTTAACACGCTCAAGTCCGTGTCTGTCGAGCCATATTCTTGAAGGCTCATAGGCACTATATGGACGGCCTGTAATAATAGAGACTTCATACCCCTTATCTATCCAGCTGTTAACTGTCTTAGATGCACCTTTAGTCTCCTCATAGGACAATAAAACTTCAGGTCTGTGCCCTTCAATCATTAAATTCTCATATTCTTCCTGAGTTAGCTCAAATGATTTCTGCAAATTAAAGTATTTAATGCTCTCATATGGAACTTCCTTATTGAACATATCAGATACAAGATATGTAA
>CAMJFD010000168.1 GCA_946404845.1 uncultured Butyrivibrio sp.
TTAATAATCTTAGATAATATAAAAGGATTCGGCCCTGTAATCAGATGCTGAATCCTTTCCATATTTAATCAGAATGATTTATTTGGAATTATTTCGTCTTTTTTTCATTATATCCAGTATCATTAGGACAAATGTTGCTGCTGTTCCTGCTCCAATTCCTGTTGATGCAACGTTACGTGCATATTCTACAGCTGGTGCTGTACCTTCATAGTAATACATTGGTTCATCTTCATTATTATATCCAAAAATGATATTGCCATCATTTTGAATCGCTTCGGCAGTCTCTTCATCGAGATACATATAGTTGTCCTTGTCATAAGGGTCATTAGTATCAGCATCTATGTACATTGTCTGAGGCTGTGATACGGTTTCATAATATATAAATGAAACGCCTCCGGTAAATACCACAAATATCAATAGATATAATACGATATGGCTTAGGAACTCATTTTTAAGAGTGGTCAGTATATTGATATAGATATCATAAGGCGTTTTATTAAGTGTAATTTCATCATCACCAAATTTTAATATCAGAATCTCTTTTTGCAGGAACTTAAATCTTTCAGGTAGCTCATTAATAACGCTTCCGGTCCATTTATACAGGTAGTAACCTATAAATATAAATGTCAGGTTCTTGAATGATAAGTTGAATAGGAATGGATCAGACATACCTATCAGACAGAATGTAAGCATTATGGCAAGTTCTGACATCTTATTTTCTTTAACCAGTTTATGTATCATATACAGATACATTATGGTTACAATGACAAATGGGATAATACCCAGCTGCAGGAACAGATACAGGAATGAATTGTCTATCATGTACCAGTTGGTAGGCGCGGGTGCAAAGCGCTTTCCTAGTAGTGTAATAGGTTCATTTTCCAAATAGTACAGGGCATATTTGTACCTGTTATGCAGGAGTTTGTTCATAAATGTAAATGCATCACCGGTTGCAAGTATAGGTCCTAGTATTGAAAAGAGTACAATTGCCGGATAATAGATTGTTATGAGTACTCGTTCCAACTTGCACAGCCCTTTTGTTCCATAATGCATCTTGCGTACCTGCAGATAGAAATTGATTACCAGGTATGCAGTTATGGATATAAGTCCTGTAAGACTTACTGAATAGCAATAGATGTATATGTTAATGACCATCATTAGAGCTGAAGATATAATTAGCTTTTTAATGGTGTCTGCATTATACAGATACATGATAAGGATTACCAGTATCAGCAGCGTGGTATGCAGCGTATTTGGATAAGGGTATCCAAGTGAATGACGCAGTAGATATCCAAATCCTGAACGCTTATTAATATAGCTGATATCGTTTATCAGACCTGAAAGTGACAAGGTCACAAGTACAGAAAATGCTATAGATAAGATGAATAATCCTGTACGGAAAACTCTCTTTGTGGATATATACTTCATGCCCAGCATTAGGGAAAAATACATAATCAGTCCTTTTTCTCCGGTATTGATATATACAACTGATCCTAATAGCATAAAGAGGAATATAATAAGATACTCCAGAATAGTATGGCGTGTACTTAAGATTTTAACGCCAAAAAGACCTGCGCCAATGATAAGAGAAATATTATAAATTGTCATCCCCTCATATAATCCAACGGCTCTGGCCCCAAACATAACTATGAAATATAGTATAAATATTAGCTCAACTTTTTTCGTCTTCATAATGCGATTATAACATGACAAAGGGTGAATGGCACTAGTCTAATGTGCAAATAAATCAAGGAATTTGCGAAATTTTACTATATTTATATTCACAATTCATATATCATATAAAATAAATAAAAAAGCATTTTGTTTTGGGAGAAATATTAATATATGAATGAACATAATAATAAAGGAGGACTATCTGTCTATATAATTGCATTTATGCAGACATGGGGAATCATGCTGGTTTCCGATATAGCTATCAGAAATCCTCTGTCCCTTCTAATTTTTGTTGCAGCCATATTTACTGGTCATAAGATAATTGAACTAGATACTAATGGATATTACAGACAGAAATCGGTAATTATTACCGCCATTTTTTTTTCAGCAGCAACTCTTATAGCAGGTAACAGAGATTATACAGCCAGCTATGACAGCGCGCTTTTCAAAGCGCTTGTACTTATATGTGTTGCGGTATCGATGTTTATGGTATACAGATCTGCCATGACAGGATTCCTTATTGTATTAAATAAGATCAAAAAGGCAGATAAGACAGAGCCTGCATGGCTTAATAAGTTATATGCATCTCTTGATAAAGTAAGCCTTTTTAAACATCCTCTTATTACAACAATGATCATATGTCTTGTATGCTGGCTTCCATATTTTCTGTATGAATTTCCTGGAATTATGTCAGCAGATAGTCTGAATCAGTTTGAACAGGCCTTGTTTATTAAGCCATGGTCCAATCATCATCCTGTTGTGCATACGCTGTTTATATATCTCTTTTATCATATAGGACTGATAATTACAGGCGATAGAATTACAGCTATCAGTTTCTATACGGTCGCACAGATGATATTTATGAGCTATTGCGCAGGCCGCGTAGTTAGGACAATGCACAAATATGATGTTGCCAGATGGTTTAGAATAGTTACAATTATTTTCTATGCACTAGTTCCATTTAATGCAGTTATGTCAGTAATTATGTGGAAAGATGTGCCATTTGCGGGGATAACTTCTCTGTTTATCTGCTGCATTGTGGATATCTCATATGAACTTAATAAAACTGACGGTAATTCTTTAAGTTTGATGCTGCAGTTGAGATTTTATATAGTAGGAATATTGTTTTGCCTGTTTAGGACAAATGCATGGTATGCCTTTATTATATTTGCAATATGCATGTTATATGTATTCAGGCGTCAGTTAAAAAAGGTATCTCTACCTATAATACTTGTTATATTATCTGTAATCATGATAAAGGGACCTGTTATGAATATAGCAGGGATAGAGCAGCCTGACTTTGTTGAATCACTTTCAGTACCGCTTCAGCAGGTGGCAAGAGTACTTGTTGATGACAAGGATCTGACAGATAGCGAGCTGGAACTTATAGATAAAGTAATAGACAGGACTTATATCAAGCAGCTCTATGCAGCTGACTTTGCTGATAATATCAAAGAACTCGTAAGAGCAGGTCATCCGGAATACCTCGAAGCACATAAATTTGAATATTTCAAATTGTGGCTGTCTCTGGGAATCAGATATCCGGGAGCATATTTAAATGCATGGTCTGAACTTACAAGAGGGTTCTGGTATCCTAATATCAGCTACGAGGTTGCAACTATCGATGGCATTATGAATAATGACCTTGGAATTTATAGTATACCTATTATTGGAGGTAAGTTCGTTAAGGTCAAAGAGATCCTTATCAAGCTCGGATCATTCCTGCCAATTTATGGACTTATCTGGAGCGCTGGAACATACTGCTGGCTCCTTGTTATAGAGCTGGGAATAATATTTAGTAGTCTCTATAGAAATGATAAGTGGAAGGCTATATTAATTATAATGCCGTGTATAGCTCTTGAACTTACACTGTTTATAGCAACTCCTGTTGTGGATTTCAGATATATATATGGCATCGTCTTATCAGCACCTTTGTGGCTTAGTATTATATATAAATATATGATGGAATAAAATTTTTATGGCCTTGTTACGCAGGTATTAAATTTACCGTGTAACAGGGCTTTTTTAGGCAATCTTAAGGCTCATATTCATATAATAGCTTATCAATTGGATAAAAAACTTTTTTACATAAATTCAAAAAAGGAGAAGCTATTATGAATCAGAGACAGACTGGTTATGCTAATGTACCTATAGTAATTCCAGCATATGAGCCGGATAATAAGCTCGTAGATATATGCAAACAGCTATTATCTGAAACAGATGCTCCGGTTATTGTAGTTAATGATGGAAGTGGAAGAGAATATGACAGTATATTTGATGCTGTAAGAAAGGAAGGCGGAGCGACAGTTATAGCTAATGCGGTTAATCTGGGCAAGGGCAGAGCACTTAAGACAGCATTTAATTACCTTCTTAATACATATAAGGATATAATAGGATGTGTGACAGCAGATTCAGACGGGCAGCACACACCTGAAGATATAATGAGAGTTAGTGATGCTCTTATAGAGAATCCTTCAAGTCTTGTGCTGGGCAGCAGATCGTTTGAAGAAGACGGGATTCCGCCTAAATCACGCTATGGTAATAAGATTACAAGAAATGTTTTTAAATACCTTGTTGGTGTAGGCGTTACAGATACTCAGACTGGCCTTAGAGGAATTTCAGCAGAATACATGGCTCACCTTCTGTCTACAAAGGGTGAGAGATATGAATTTGAGATGAATATGCTGATTGAGACCAAGGAGAGCAGCGTATCAATTACAGAAGTCCCTATAGCTACGATATATGAAAATAATAATGCAGGAAGTCATTTTAATCCTATAAAAGATTCATTATATATTTATATGACTTTTGCAAAGTTCTTATTTTCTTCACTATCTAGCAGTATAATAGACTTGTTTTTGTTTACACTCTTCTGTAATCTATTTAAGAGGATACCTGATATGTCAGCAATGTATATTATGGTATCAACTGTTGCAGCCAGGATAATATCTGCTGTATATAACTATATGATTAACTACAAAATAGTATTTAAGTCAGATAGTTCAATTAAGACAACGGGAGCAAAATATGCAGTTCTTGCAGTGAGCCAGATGATGGCGAGTGCGCTTTTAGTCAATATTTTGTATTCATCTATTGGCGGAGCGGAACTTGCATGCAAGATACCTGTTGATATAATGCTATTTGTACTGAGCTATTTTATACAAAGAGAGATTGTGTACAAATAATAATTATTTAGATAGGGGTAAGGAATGTATTCATTTGATTCAAGAATCAGATTCAGCGAAATAGGTAAGGATGGAAGGCTTACTATTGAATCACTTATAGATTATTTCCAGGACTGTTCAACATTTCAGACAGAGGATAGTGCTACACCAATGGCTTATCTTGATGAGAGAGACCTTGCATGGGTAGTATCATCCTGGCAGATTGAGATTAATAACATGCCTGGTATAGGAGAAAGAGTTATAGCAGGAACTGTACCTTATGATATAAGAGGATTTATCGGTTACAGAAATTTCTTCCTTGATAATAAGGAAACTGGAGAGAGATACGCAGTAGCTAACTCCATATGGTCTCTTATTGATATCAAAAAGGGAGTACCTGTAAGAGTAAACGATGAAATCAAGAATTCATACCCACTTGAAGATAAGCTGGATATGGATTATGGTGATAGAAAGATAAAGCTTCCTAAAGATCAGGAAGGCGAGACCAAAAAAGATATACTGATAACAGAGCAGTATCTGGACACCAATAATCATGTTAATAATGCCAAGTATATTCAGATGGCAATTGACAGTATTGGTGATGAAAAAGCATCATATAAGCATATAAGAGCAGAGTACAGAAAACAGGCTCTTTATGGTGATGTAATAATTCCACTTGTATTTATTGCCAAAAAAGGCAATAATATCATTTACACAGTTGCACTAAATGATAAGGAATTAAATCCATATTGTATAGTTGAACTGATGTAAGAAGTACTATTAACAGGCATGAGTTAAATGTGAGTATATTACAGAAACTCGCAATTTCTGCGAGTTTCGTAAGAATATGATTCAGGTGGCAAACAAGCCCTTCGACGAAGTCGAGTATAAATGGCTTGTTTGCTGTGTTTTTGGAGCATGGCGACAAAAATACATGCGTAACTATTGGAACGGAGGAACATGATGTTAAAATTAGGAGAAAAGCAGACACTTGAAGTTATAAGAATGGTAGACTTTGGTGCATACCTTGGAGAGAGCAAGGATAGTGAGGACCAGGTATTATTACCAGTTAAGCAGCTTCCAGAGAATACAGAGATTGGAAACAAGATTGAAGTATTCCTGTACAGAGATTCAGATGACAGGCTGATAGCTACGGTCAAGGAACCAAAAATTATGCTTGGAGATGTTGCTATCCTGACAGTTAAGAACACCAACAAAATTGGTGCATTCATGGACTGGGGGCTTGAAAAGGATGTGCTCTTGCCATTCCGCGAGCAGACAAGACCAGTACGAGAAGGTGAAGATATTCTGTGCGCTATGTATATTGATAAGAGCGACAGACTCTGCGTTACTATGAATGTTTATGAATTCCTTAGAACAGACAGCCCTTACAAAAAAGAGGACAAAGTTCGAGGAACAGTTTATGAAATCAGTAAGAATTTCGGAGCCTTTGTGGCAATTGATGATATTTTTTCAGGCCTGATTCCACAGAAGGAACTTTATGGCGATATCAAGATCGGAGATGATATCACAGCAAGAGTTACTGGAGTTAAGGAAGATGGCAAGCTTGACTTAAGTCTTCGTGAGAAGTCCTATATCCAGATGGATACAGATATGGACAAGATTCTCAAGAAGATGGAAGAAAATGGTGGTAAGCTTGATTTCAATGACAAAGCATCACCAGATCTTATCAAGGAAAAAATGCAGATGAGTAAGAACGAATTCAAGCGTGCTGTTGGTCATCTGTTAAAAGAAGGTAAGATTACAATTCTGCCAGATTCAATAGTTATGAAATGATACTATTGATTTTTATTTAATAGGAAATTGCTCTGCAAATTTCCTATTAAACAAAAAGCACTCCGTGCAGGATGCGCACTCGCGCGAAGTGAAAATGCTGCAAAAATGCAGCCGCGCTCGGCGCGAGAATGTCGCTAGCGACATTCTTTGTTCTAAAAGAGGAAAATGAAATAAGGAAAAGAGGGGATAAGAATGAATGCTAAACATGCTAACAGATTATATTTGATAATTCTGATTGTAAGTATAGCAATTAACGTATTATTATCAGTTTTTATTGCATACTCAGGAGTCAGATTTGATTTCCTTAGTAGTAATTTTATTATGGAAATGGCAATAGTTATTCCATCAGTTATATATGTAATAGCGATGAAGGATAGTCTGACAGACCTGATACCATTTAAGAAGATACATATAGGAACATTCTTACTTGTACCATTATTTGTATTATGTTCATATCCATTAGTAATGGTATTGAATGCATTTACTATGATTTTTGTTGATAATGCAGTTGCTACATCACTTGGAATGGTTACAGATGTACCATTTATAATT
>CAMJFD010000169.1 GCA_946404845.1 uncultured Butyrivibrio sp.
TGAAAAAGCGCGTAGATGACTGTTTCATCTCCTTCCGGGGTGTGGGAAGTTTTTGGCATCACTTCAGTACTTCGAGTAGATGTTGGAAATATTCTGGGAGAGATGCATCTGTTTCGATGTATTCTCCAGTAGTAGGATGAATAAATCCAAGTGTCTTGGCGTGAAGGCACTGTCCTTGTAATTTGAATTTGGACTTTCTGCCGGAGCCATATGTTTCATCTCCCAGAAGTGGATGACCTATGGAACTCATATGAACTCTTATTTGATGAGTTCTGCCAGTTTCAAGTTTACACTCGATATAAGTCATCTTATCTTCTTCAAATCGCTTTAACACACGGTAATGGGTCACAGCTCTTTTACCTGTACGCTCATCCTTAACTATGGCCATCTTCTTTCTGTCATTAGTACTGCGTCCTATATACTTATCAATAATACCTTCATCCTCTTTGAGAATACCATGAACTATAGCATGATACACCCTGTTAATACTATGCTCCTTGAGCTGAGCCGCTATTGACTGATGTGCAGCATCATTTTTGCATATGATAACAGAACCTGTTGTATCCTTATCTATCCTGTGAACTATACCTGGTCTCATTACACCATTTATGCCAGACAGATCTGAACCACAATGATACATAACAGCATTTACAAGTGTTCCGCTATAATGACCTGCAGCTGGATGAACTACCATATCCTTAGGCTTATTGACTACAAGAACATCTTTATCTTCATAGACAATATCAAGCGGTATATCTTCTGCAACTATCTCAGGTACTATGGCATCTGGAATATCCATTTCTATAAGGTCATTCTCAGAAACATTGGTACTTGCCTTGACCTTTTTGCCATTCATGATTACCTTGTCATCATCTATGAGTTTTTTTACATAGCTTCTGGACATGTCTGGCAGGAGCTCACTTATAAGCTTGTCTATTCTAAAGCCCTCATATTCATTTGTAACTTCATATGAAAATCTATCACTCATATTATTTTATTTCTCTATATTTTTTCTGCTGTTTAAATGTAAGGAAATCAAAATCCTTCTCTTTGTAATAGAACAGGAATAATATAATAAACAGTACTGTTGATACAGTTACATATATATCAGCTACATTAAAGATCGGAAAGTTGATCAGTACAAAAGAAACAAAATCAACTACATAATCCTGCTTAATCCTGTCTATCATATTGCCTGCAGCACCTGCAGCTATCATCACGAGTAGTACGTGCATGATGTTATATTTTTTGTCATCTGGCATTCTAAAAAGTACATACGCAATTACCAGGATAATCATAACAGCTATTAGTACAAAGAATACTTTCTGATCCTGCAATATACCAAATGCTGCTCCTCTATTCTGAAGGAAATCAAGCTCCAGAACACCTGGAATTATTACATATGCAGAATTTCCCATAAGTTTATTTACAGCAATATATTTAGTAACCTGATCAAGTATTATCAGAACAATTATTCCTATAAGATCTGATATCAAAAAAATCTTTTTCTTTTTACTAAGCATCTAAAAACACCTCAAACTAATTATAGTGAATCTGCAGATATAATTATTCGTCATCTTCTACCCACAGAATTTCTTCAAGAGCTTTTCTCATCTCATCTTCTGTAACTGTTGTATCAATGAATGCTTTACCAATCTTTTTGAGAAGTACAAACTTAATTGTATTAGAATCTGCCTTCTTATCAGACTTAGTGAGTTTTATAACTTCATCGATATCAATGTTTTCTACAGATATAGGAAGATTAAATGGTACGAACATATCTCTGATTTCATAATAGTCTTCCTTAGAAATAAGTTCTCTCTTCCATGAAATAAATGATGCCGCGATACATCCAAGCGCTACGCATTCTCCATGGAATAGTTCAAAATTACAATGCTTTTCAATAGCATGTCCAAGAGTATGTCCAAAGTTAAGAAGTGCTCTGTCACCTTTTTCTGTAGGATCTTTTTCTACAACATTTTTTTTGACTGTACAGCTCTCATACAACATTTCGATAAGTGTATCCGGATCCTTATCATTGATTTCATAAATATGATCAATCAACCAGATATAGAACTTCTCATTCTTGATAAGGCCATGTTTCATAATTTCAGCAAATCCAGAAGCATACTGTCTGCCATCAAGAGTCTTGAGTGTACTCAGATTCATATATACAAGTTTTGGCATATAGAAAGCACCTACCATATTCTTGTATCCATTAAAATCTACACCTGTCTTACCTCCGATACTACTATCCGCCTGAGCCAGAAGAGTTGTTGGAACCTGAATAAATGCGATTCCTCTAAGAAATGATGCAGCTACAAATCCTGCCATATCACCTACCACACCTCCGCCAAGGGCTACTATCAAATCATGTCTGTCAAAATGTCTTTCTATCAGGAACTCGTAAACCTTTTCTATTTCACCAAGATTCTTATTAGCTTCTCCTGCAGGAATTGCATATGTATAAATTGCTGAACTTATTGGCTCTAAGAGATTCATTATATCATCTGAATATAATGGCTTTACATTAGTATCCGTTACAATACAGATCTTTCTACCCTCAAATCCAAGTTCTGCGACTCTTTCTTTTAATGCACCAAAACTATCATCAAGTACGATATCATAGCATGGTTTCCCCTCATAATTAACTGTCAAAACTTTGCTCATGCTGTCCACTCTCCATTTTATAGAATAATACATACCTATCTATCAGAATACTATTTCAATAGATAAGAAAAAGGCAGAAGCAAAAGAATCGCTTCTGCCATAAATTCAATTTTAAAAACCTTTAGTTAATAGCCTGTGGGCCTTCGTGTACCATAGAACCTTCATACGCTCCACTTATCATTTCCTGAAAGTCACCAGAAATATCTACGCTCTTAGGTGTTACGATAAAGATATATTTAGAAATCTTCTGTAAGTTACCTGCAATAGCAAAACATGAACCAGATGTGAAATCGATAATTCTCTGAGCCACATCTACATCAAGTCCTTCAAGATTAAGTACTACAGTTCTGTTTGCAAGAAGTGTCTCTGTAATTTCTCTTGCTTCTTCAACTGAAGTAGGCTTGATAACACAAACCTCCATATCAGAAGCTGACATAGACTTCTTTTTGGCTGGTACAACCTTAGGGGTTACCTTACCGAACTTATTATCGTTTTCATATGAATAGTCATCTTTAGCAGGAACTGCTGACTTACGAATTGGTTCTATATTAGGACCATCATAGTATCCGTCATCTTCTGAATCATAGTATTCAGAATCATCATCAGAACTAAGTTTCATTAAATTCATTATATTATCCATTACACTCATTTTTTCATACTCTCCTTACTGCCCCAATAAATTTAAAACTTTTTATAAGAAAACATTCAGTAAATATTCAAACTAGCTATACAACTATATTATCACTAATTTAGAGCCATATGTCAATCACTTATTACAAATGTGACATATTTTAAGAAATGTTAAATCCCTTAGTTCGCAGTGTTCACTTCCCATGATATCGTTTCTGAACTAGTGTTATCAGTTGCTGTATCCTGTGTAGAATCCTCACTCTCGCTGGAATTATCTTCTGCATCGCTATCTTCTGACTCTGTTACTTCAGCATCTTCTGTAGAATTATTTTCTGTTTCTTCCGTAACTTCTTCAGAATCTGTAGTAGACTCAAGAGTACTATCATCTACAGTACTATCACTTTCATCTGATGCATCCTGACTGGCTGTATTATCAGCTGCATCTTCAGAAGATTCTGTATCATTATCAGTATCTTCATTTCCACTACTCTTTGACTCAGTCTCATCTGTTTCAACAACTGTAGCTCCATCGACTGCTGACGCATCGAGAACTATATAATCGTATTCATTAAGTCCATAAGTAGTATTTGATTTTACAATCGCATATTCATCATTCTGATACAAAATACTGATCTGCCTGAATTCAGAATAACCTTTATTTATATTATATACACCAATAAGAGTATCTTTGGCACTTACCGTAAATCTCTCACTGGATTCTGGCATAACAAGTGTATCTCCAGATCTAAGCGTTGAATCATCAAGATAATACTCTGTATCTGTTTCAGAATAAATTTCTGTTGCTACAAATTCAGTTGTTTCATTACCCTGTTCATCATAGCTGATTCTAAGTACACCATCTTCATTTTCTGACTTAGTTAAATATTCCTTAGGAACCAGATAGAATGTCTTCTCTGCAATAGATGAATTAGGAATCTTAAGTCCTGACTGCTCTTCTGTTATGAGCTCTACATTCAGGTATCTGTCCTTACAGAAAGTCAGCATTGAATTACTAAATGTAAATTCTACAAAAGTATCACCATCGTCATTTGTATAGGTAGAGACCTTTCCCCATGATTCATACTGATTCTTGAGAAATCTAACCTTAACATATTCAAGATCAACAAGTTCCTGAACTTTATCTGCATCATTTTCTTTGATGACAATAGACCAGCTCTCATCTGTACATATCTTATATACAGTATCTCCTGCTTCTACAAGAGTATTATTGATCAACTGATTTTTTTCATACTCTGAATTATCAAAATCTGCAGCTGTCAGATCTCTGACTGTCTTAGTCTCATAACCATCTGTAGAATATACAATAATTCCAGTCTGTGTTGCTGTCAGGTAATTGATAGATGACAGCGTACTACCAGCGCTATCAAGTGACTGGATATTATTCAGAATATTATTATTAGATAATTTCTGAACTGTTCCATCAACACTTGTCTTAAAATCATAAACTGTATAGAATTCACTACTATCAAATCCAGAAGTATAATCTACAATCTGTGCTCTAAGTTCGCTCAGATCTTCATTACTAAGAGTTACTTCCTCTGAGCCCTGTGCCTTAAGATAATCGAGTAACTGTCCTGATTCATCTATAGTATATACAAGATCTCCAACTGCGACTCTTCCGCCTTCAGTAGCAAAATAATTAACGTAGCCAGCAATACTTGCTTCTACGGTATTTTCAGTCCTAAGAGCTATAGCTTCATAGATATTGTCAGATGACAGAGAACCAGTAAGCACTCTGTATCCTTTTATATGATCTTTGCCAAGAAAAATAATAATATAAGCTATAACATAAAAACATACAACCAGGAACATAACCATTCCTATATTTATGTTATGATATTTTGGATATTTAGTTATTTTGTTGTTCTTTCTTTGAGCCAAATTATTCCCCCAATGGCACCATCGTATGATGGTGGTCTTACATAAAGAAAGCCGCGAAGGCCGCGGCTCTCTATAATATTTATTTATTCAATTTAATAATTTTCAATATCAATTTTACTTAAAGATTAGGTACATTATAGTGAAATGGCAATATTTGATTTAACTGCTTCTGGCAATTCGCCTTCATCAAGCGAAACGCTTATTGTAAAATCAACACCAAATTTTTCACTGATTTCTTCCAGCTTTTTAATAGCTGGGGTGATATCGCTATTTTCAAGATACGCGATTTTTAAGAAACTATCCAGATACATCTGTTGCAGATCATTGTCCTGAGAGATAATACCACTGATGAATCCAAGAAATTCATCTGTGTTTGAAACCATAAATTCTGGTACTACTATGAGTCTGATCTTATTATTCAGCTCATACATATGCTTAGTACTCTTATCAAGATAAACCACATTACCTAAAACATTTTTTACCTCAGTGTTTACCTTATCAAGCAAGCATTTTGTCTTACCTTTTCCTTTATTCCCAACAATTAACTGAACCATTGGCATACCCTCCTGTAAGTAAAATTTCGTATCAATTTATCTGATAATTAATTATATCCTTTACACAGTTAAAACTCAACCAGTAATTTGCTGTAAAAGTGTACTCATTTCTGTATAAAGTGTAGAATTGTCTTCTGCACGTAAAATCACCGAAATATAAGGGTTTCCAGAGTTATCCTTAGCCAGTAATATGAGGCAGTGTCCTGCCGCTGTAGTTGTACCTGTCTTGCCACCTATAACTGTTATACCAGTAGGTGCTGTCTGATTACCATTCAGATATTGGTTAGTAGACTTGATATTAACTTCATTGGCGCTGCCGTCTGAACTGTAATAAACAGTTGAATACTCAGACATTGCTATTATCTGTTGGAATTCATCGTACTGCATAGCTTCATTGAACATCAGATACATATCATAAGCTGTAACATAATGTTCATCATCAGTCAGTCCATGAGGATTGGCAAAATGACTGTTAGTTGCACCTATACTGATAGCTTCCTGATTCATCATATTGATAAATTCATCTACGCTTCCACCAATATTCTCAGCTATCATCATAGCTACATCATTGGCAGAATAAATAAGCAGAATATGAAGTGCCTGATCAAGAGTCATGGTATCTCCAGCCTTTATATTGATCTTCTGGGCTCCGGATTCTGATATATATACATTTGAAGTTGCTGTAAGGGTCTGACTTAAATCCCCATATTTAAGTGCCACAAGAGCAGTCATAACCTTAGTAAGACTTGCTGGATTCAGCTGTGTATGAACATCCTTTGCAAAAAGTGTCTCCTTATTATTCAGGTCGAATAATCCGCAGCAGCTGTTCTCAGACATACTTACATCAGAAATGCTGATATCTGAATTAACTACGCACAAATCAGAAGCAAATGTTTCAAGCTTTGCCCCCGTATTATTGCTGTTATAAGAATTAATAGAATATGGCAGGCTATAATTAGCACTGCCACAACCACTAAGTATTAAAACACTGCCTAGTACAATAGACAGTCCTTTTATTTTTCTCATGAAATGTAATGTATTATTTGTATACTTCACGCCACTCAAGATCCCCTCTATCAAGAGATTTAATAAGAAGTTCTGCTGATGCAAGATTTGTTGCTATTGGAATATTATACATATCGCATAATCTCATAACATTACTTACATCTGGTTCATGTGATTTCTGAGTTAATGGATCTCTAAGGAAAAT
>CAMJFD010000170.1 GCA_946404845.1 uncultured Butyrivibrio sp.
GAACCTCTTCGTAGCAGGATTCATGGGATCACCTCAGATGAACTTCCTTGATGCTGAAGTAGAAGTTAAGGGCGACGATGCATTCCTTAAGATTGCAGGTCAGGACATCCAGCTTCCACCAGCTAAGGCTAAGAAGGTTATCGAAGGTGGTTATGCAGGAAAGACTGTAACATTCGGTATCCGTCCAGAAGACGTTGATGATTCAGAAATGGTTGTTAGCACATCTAAGGCTGTATTCGAATCAACAATCAATGTTTACGAGCTTCTTGGTGCAGAAGTTTATCTGTACTTTGATCTTGCAGGATTCCCTATCACAGCAAGAGTTGATTCTCGTACAACAGCTAGACCTGGCGATAAGGTTAAGTTTGCATTTGATGTTGAGAAGATTCACGTATTTGATAAGGAAACAGAGAAGATTATCACAAACTAATCTTTTGATAAACTGAAACGAATTTTAATAAAAGGAATCAGCAGAGCAATCTGGTCTGATTCCTTTTTTCTTTAATATGTAGTTCATCTAAATTTCTATTGAATATAAATACTCCTCTAATGATCCTTAGAAAACGCTATTAGATAGTTATCAATATATTGATATTTTAATAACTAATGGAACAAAGTGACAAATAGTCATGCTTACTTGCACTAGTAAAAAATATCAATTAAAATTGTAGTGGATTATTTAAAAGGGTTATTAATTCTGATAGGGAATGGAGATAAATTAATGATATCTGCACAGATTATAAAAAACAGTATAGAAGAACTGAGTACGATTACAAGAGTTCAATTAACTGTACTAGATTTAAATGGTAATGTAATAGCGACAACAAGTGAAGGCCAGAGTATTGATTCATCACTTATATCAAGCTTTGCAAATTCACCTGTTGATTCACAGGTTATAGGTAGTATGCATCTTCTCAAGATTTTTGATGAAGAAGAACTGACATATATACTGATGGCTAATGGACAGAATGAAGAAGCATATATGGTTGGTAAGATATGTGTTTCTCAGCTCCAACAGCTGATTGTTGCATATAAGGAAAGATATGACAGAAACAATTTCTTCCAGAATCTTATGTTGGATAACCTGCTCCTCATAGATATATATAACAGAGCTAAGAAGCTGCATATCGAAGCGACTGCCAGAAGAGTAGTTATTCTAATAGAAATGAGAGCAGATCAGGCTAGTACAGCTCAGGAATATTTAGGCGGTATGTACACATCATCTCAGGGAGATTATGTAACAGCAGTAGATGAAACAAGTGTAATACTTATTAAATCTCTATCTGACACCGATGACTATGATGACATTCAGTCTATCTCAACAACAATTGTAGATATGATGAATACAGAAGCTCTTATTAATGTAAGAGTTGCATATGGAACAATTGTAGGAGAACTTAAGGATCTGAGTAAGTCATACAAGGAAGCCAAGATGGCACTTGAAGTTGGTAAGATTTTCTATGTAGAAAAAAATATCACTGCATACAATACACTCGGAATTGGAAGACTTATATATCAGCTTCCAGTAAACCTATGTAAGATTTTTATAGATGAGATATTTGGTGGAAAAGAGATACCAGATAATCTTGATGAAGAAACATTAACAACAATCAACAAATTCTTTGAGAACAACCTGAATGTATCAGAGACATCAAGACAGCTCTTCGTACACAGAAATACACTTGTCTACAGAATTGAGAAACTGGAAAAGAGCACAGGCCTTGATATCAGAACATTTGATGATGCTCTGACATTCAAGATCGCACTTATGGTTATGAACTACATGAAATATCTTGATGTAGATTAAAGACCTTTATAGTCAAAGGCTGGAATAAAACTTTCTGAAGCGGTCTCATCGCCCTGAAGAAAACCATTTTCCAGACCAAGATCTATGGCATAATCAACTAGTTCTTCATATTCATCAGATGTGACGCGCCTTCCAAGCTCAGGAAAGTTCTTAGCATTTGGCATAGGAGTAAACTGATTCATAATACTGATATAAACAGAATCACCAAAGTTTTGTAATAAATAACGGATGGCATTTTTGGAATCTTCTAGCTGACCAGGCAAAGTCAGATGTCTGACTATAACGCCTTTAGTCATTAGAGGACCAGAATAGTCATCCGTTTTTGATTCCATATTATTGTCAATAGATTCTGGCATAGACTCAATATAATCATTATATTCAGATGCATTATAAATAACACCTGTATTTATATCTCTGAATACAGGATTCCCAACCTGCCTGTACATCTCTTTAATTGCAGGAAGTGCTATATCGAAGTAGTCAGGGCATGCAGAATATCTTTTACTGAGATTGGAAGATACATATTTAAAATCTGGAAGATATATATCGATTAAACCATCCAGCATTTTAAGGCTCTCAACCTTCTCGTAAGAGCTTGTATTATAAACGATTGGGATGACAAGTCCGTCATTTTTGGCAAGCTCAAGTGCATTTACAATTTGAGGAATAAAGTGTGATGGAGTAACGAGATTAATATTGTGAGCATGTTCGTCATCCTGAAGTCTGAGAAAAATATCAGCAAGATGTCTTATGGATATTTCCTTTTGTACCTGACCATGAGCAATTTCGTAGTTCTGGCAAAAAACACATCCCATATTACAACCGCTAAAAAAGACAGCACCTGAACCATTTACTCCAGATATGCATGGTTCCTCCCACATGTGAAGGGCGGCCCTTGCAGCTGTAATAGCAGATTCCTGATGACAGAAACCAACAGCTGTATCTCTATTAACATGACAATTACGGGGACAGATACTACAATCTGTCATATACAAAGAAATATCTATCATAAAAAACCACCTGATATAAAACGTGGCCCTGTGAAGGATGCATGTACCTGGCAGAGCCAGGCAACCTTACAACACATGGAAGGTTCTGCTTAGTGCTGCTTCATTCCTGACCTGACACGGTTCGCAGATTTCCATTGTATAAGACCCAACCCTGCAATCAGATACATACATCCGTCACAAAGCCACGAAATACTTACTAAATATACTTGTTTTTTATAGACTTGTCAATTAAATCCTTAATATAAATAAGGATTAAATAGAATAATCATAAGCAGATATTGCTTTAGTTTGATCTACCAGATCAGCAAGAGTATATTGATCAACATAATCATTTACTACTTTATCAAGTCCTTTCCAGAAACTAAGTGTTGCACATTCTTCAGCCTTTGGACAGTTTACTTCATTGCCAATAAGACATTCTACTGGAGAAAGATTTCCTTCCATGATACGTAGAATATCACCAACTCTGTATTCTTCTGGCTTTTTGGCTAGTCTGTGTCCACCGTTATTACCACGCATACTTCTAAGATATCCAGCTTTATTAAGGGTAGTAACTATTTGTTCGAGATATTTAACAGTTATTCCTTGTCTATCTGAGATATCTCTAAGAGCAATAAATTCTCCTGTATCATGAAGAGCCAAATCTATCATGACTCTAAGCGCATATCGACCTTTAGTTGAAATTTTCATATAACAATCTCATCTCCGTTCTAACACATATAGCAAATAACAAAATGGTGATTTAATATTATTTTTATACTATTAGCTCGCCATAAGATAATTATAACTGTATAATCATCATATAACATAATAACACAAAAAAGGATTTAATTACTAGTAATTTAGTATGAATTATAGAATTTATGAATGAGAATAAAAAAATTGAACCTAAAATAATTATCAATGAAGACGATAAAGATAATAAATATATGAAAGCAGCGCTAGCGCAGGCTAAAAAGGCATATGATCTTGGAGAAGTACCGATAGGATGTGTAATAGTCTATGAAGATAAGATAATAGCAAGAGGCTATAACAGACGTAATACGGATAAGACTTCACTTGCACATGCAGAGATAACAGCAATCAAGAAAGCTAACAAAAAGTTGAATGACTGGAGACTTGAAGATTGTACATTATATGTCACACTTGAACCATGCCAGATGTGTGCGGGAGCCATAGTTCAGGCCAGAATACCCAAGGTAGTTATGGGAGCAACAAATCCCAAGGCAGGATGTGCCGGAACTGTAATGGAGATACTTAATAATCCGGAATTTAATCATCAGGTAGAAGTTGTAAGCGGTGTGCTTGTTAATGAATGCAGTAAGATACTAAAGGACTTTTTTGTTGAACTTAGATCACGCAATCGTGAGAAAAAGAAAGGAAAACAAAATTGCGAAGAAAAATAATAAGCATTATTTTAACTTCAATTCTAAGTATATCTTTAATTTCTTGTGGTAGTAAGAGAGATACTGAAAATCTCTCTTCGGCCTATCAGAATCTGGATTTTTCTGAAGAGCCAGTTACAATTACTTACCTCACAATCGGGGACAAACCAACAAATGGAGCGACGGAAGAGGTCGTTGAAGAACTAAATAAATTATTATTAAAAAAAGCTAATGCCAAGCTGGAAGTCTGTTATATTTCATGGAATGAATATCTGGCTTATTATAACAGCACTGTTGCAAATGCGGATGGCAATATTGATCTTATAGGAATTGGTGATGACTGGCTGGATGCATGGCAGAACGTAATGGATGATAACTTTTATCCTCTGTCAGAAGGAATATTAAAGACATATTGTCCACAGACATATGCGCAAGTTTCTGAAGAAAATTGGGATAAGTGTAAATATAACGGAATTATATACATGATTCCAGAAGACAATTATGAGCAATGGACTAACCATGGATTTATGTATAGAGGAGACTGGGCAGAAGCTGCAGGCCTTGACTCAGTTGACAGCTTTGAAGATCTTACTCAATATTTTGAATATGTTATAAGTGCGCATCCGGATGTAATTCCGTGGGATGCAAGTGGAACAGAATATACAACTGCTACCGGGTATCTTCAGTCCAAATCATATTTCATACCTATAAGCGGTTTATCTACATATTCTATATGGGGTAGTTACAAAAATGATATTAAGACAATATCATGTCCTATATATGATTCAGATCTGTTTATAGAATATGCTAAGCTTATGAAAAAATGGAACGATATGGGAGTATGGAGAGCAAGTGTATTAAATAATAGCAGCAATAATACAAATGAATTATATACTGGTGACACCTCTGTTATAGAGCAGCATACCAACAAGTTTTATTCAGAAGTAAAGCCTCAGATGAATATAAGTCATCCAGAGTCAGATTTACAGTTCTACTGGTATGGAGAAGAGAATAATAACCTTGTAAAGATATCTATATTGCATGGTGGAATGGCAGTATCCAAAACTTCTAAGAACCCAGAAAGAGCATTAATGGTATATGATCTTATTAGAAATGACAGAGATTGTTATAATCTTATGAACTATGGAATAGAAGGCAGACAGTATGTGATTTCTGAGGAAGGATACAGGGAAAGACCAGCTGATTATAATATAGCAGATGACAGTATAACACTTAATTACTGGTGGGGCAGAAATGATAATCTGGAAATAAGAGATGCAAATGCATGCTGGGATGATTATGAAGAGCTTACATCTGTATATGATAAAGTGGCTATAGAATATCCATGGGGAAACGCAGTTATAACTGATGAAACATTAATAGATAAAATGAGCATAATAAATGAAATATGCAGTGTATATATACCAAATATCTGTTTTGGACAGTATGATCAAGAACCTGATGAATATGTGAGGGAATTTAGGAATGAGCTAAAAAAAGCTGATATAGAAAATGTCACAAAAGAAATACAAAATTTAGTAGATGAAAATTAACGAAATATAGTATGTTATTAAAATGATTATTTTTCAAAAATACTTATATAAAAAGGGATTAGCAAGGAAATAACAAATATATCCAAACTCTAAAATGAGTATAAAATAAATCGAAATATAGTCCAAAAGCTGAGTCACAATGTTATAATATTGATGTTGGGGGCTCAGTTTTTTTATTCGTTATACTTTTTGTTTAGTAAATAGAGGGATAAACAATATAAGTATTTGCATTTATCTTAAGTGTAATTAGTAAAGGAGCCATCGTAAATGAAAGGGAAAAGTGTTTCTAATGTCAAAAAGACTACTAAGATACGTACTAAATTATTATTTTATTTAGTACCAGTAGTAGTTGTCACTATCGTTGTTATTATTATTCTTGCTACATATCTTTCTAGTGAAAGAATGACAGAAATGGCAACGTCTGAACTTGAGTCATCAGTTGCAAATCAGTCCGACAATATTGTATCTTGGTTGGAAGAAAACAAGGAATTTTTTGCCACAGTTAAGCATGCTATAGAGGCATCTCAATGGGATGATTCAGAGACCCAACAGATTCTGGATGCATTTGCTGGATATAATTCTGATGTATCAGATGGACTATATATAGGTAGCGCATCTGGTGAATTCATGAAAGCAACTGATTCTACCAAAACCGAGGCTGATGTTGTAAATAGTGAATGGTATCAACAGGGTATTACAAGAGTAGAAATGGCATATGGATCATCATATGTTAATTCAGATGGAGCAGAAGTAATAACAGCATCAGGAATACTGGATGATGGCAGAGATGAGATAAGGGTAATAGCAGCAGATGTTACACTTGATAAGATTAGTATCATCGTAAACTCTGGAGTAAAAATGAAAAATGCTGTTTCTCTTCTTGTAGATTCAACAGATAATACAATTCTTGCGCATAGAACTAAAGACCTTGTAGGAACACAACTATCAGAAAGTGACAGTAGTACACTTAGAAGCGGGGTTGCAAAGTGCATAGGTAGTAGAAATTATGAAAGCCAGGAAATTGGTGATTACATGGTTTCTTTTGAAGAAATAGATGGAACAGACTGGATTCTTGTTTCATATATTCAGAAGAGTGTAATCCTTGAAAGTGTAACAACACTTGTTAATATACTGGTTGTAATTGGCGTTATTGCTCCAAGTGAAGTAATAAAAATGCTGCTCTTTATCGGC
>CAMJFD010000171.1 GCA_946404845.1 uncultured Butyrivibrio sp.
ATAGGTATATTTGCACCATTCTGTGAGGAGATTGTATGCAGAGGTATTCTGTTCCACAGTTACAGGAGAACAGGCAGAATACTTGAGTCAGCACTTATGTCTGCAATACTGTTTGGGCTTATGCATATGAACTTCAATCAGGCAGCATATGCATTTGCGCTTGGATTACTGTTTGCTTTTCTTGTAGAAATTACAGGAAGTGTATTTACAACATTTTGGGCTCATTGCTTTTTTAATTCGCTGGAAGTTTGTCTGATGTATGCGATGCAGAATCTTACAAACAGTTTTATTGGTAATTCAGCATTTGAGCAGGGAATGCAGAGCGCTTCCCAGGGAGGACTCATTATGCTGGGAACTGTATTTGCAATTTTTCCACTGGCTCTTGTTACTACTATAGGAGCTGTGGCAATTCTGTATGTAATATCTTGTATAGAGGGAACATCTGATAAATTTAAGAGCCTCTTTAAACTGACCAAATTCAACGGATATCATCAGGAAAACGGAGTGATAATTCCAGAGGCTGTTCCAGAAGACAAGAAGATCGTAACGCCGGAATTTATTATAGCAATGATAGTTGCTGTAGGATTTATGCTTATTTCAGAAATATTTTTTTGATCTTATATAATAAGAGACTGTTAATTCATGATTAACAGTCTCTTTAGGTCTCTTTAGATTCGCAGATCGATATTAGAGCCAATGTCAGGATTAACTGATAGTTCCATAGAGCTATCCATCATCTGGGTAAGAGTTTCTGATGCTTCACTTACCATGTCCAGACTTTTGCTGAGCATAGCAACACCTACATTTGTCTGTAGCTGCGACATCGATAGAGCCATTGATAATTCAGGAATGTCCATAATATGGCACCTCCTTTATTATTACTATTTCTTTTATCGGTTTTTTATGACAAAATAATTAGGAGAAGAGTATTTGCTTACGGGGATAAAACTATGAAGGAAATAAATGTATTAGGAATTAATATCAAAAACTTTGCTACAAGAGAGCTTTTATCTGATACAGAAGTTTTTTTGAAAAATGGCGCACTTAATACTGTTTTGTATGTTAATACATCTTTGATTCTAAAAGCAGGTGAGGATGAGAACATAAAAAGTTATATCGAAAAGGCAGATATAAACATATTATGTGAAGCTGAACTGCTCAGAAAATGTGGTATCACATCATGGAATTCTCTAAGAGATATTGAGGATTATACCTATCTTAGGGAACTCTTCACAAGGATTAGTCACAGAGATTATCCAGTATTATTATTAGCTGATGATGAGGAGTCACTAGACATATTACAGGCAGATGTACTTAAACTCAGAAGTGACCTTCCTATTCAGGCCAAAAAGCTATTGGAAAGCGACGAGGATGCGGTCAAGGAGCTTATAAACGAGATCAACGATCTTGTTCCAAAGGTCCTTATTATCAAGGCGTCCTGCGATAAGGTCAATACGCTTTTAAAAGAGCAGCCATTTATTAATTCAGAGATTGCAATTATTCTACCAGATGATATGAATTTCATTGGAAGAGCAGAGACTTTTTTGGAACGCTTAAGGCATAAGCTTTACAGAAGTATTTTTATCCGCAAAGTCAGTAAATACGAGAACAGCATGTGATTTCATGTTGTAAAATTAGTATTTTTTGATAAAAATATACAAAAAAAGCTCTTAAAATTGTGGAATTTTTTACATATATCATGTAAAATACCATTTAGGGGGAACTATATAATGAACACAGACCATAATGACTTATGAATGGGATTGTGTGGAAAGAGTGATAAATGATTTCGAATCAGATATTGCAGAATACTATTGATGGCCTTAAGGGCATATCACATATAGATCTGTGTGTCCTAGACATTGATGGGGGCGAAGTAGCGGCTACAGCTTCTGATTTCAAGGGATTATCAGTAATAGCCAGCGAATTTGCTATGTCACCTGCAGATTCTCAGGAAATCCAGGAACATCAATTTTTTAAAGTCTATGATGGAGATCAGCCTGAATATATATTAATAGCTACCGGTGGTGGTGAGAATACATATATGCTTGGTAAGATGATAGCATATCAGATTCAGGGACTTCTTGTTGCTTACAAGGAGAGATTTGATAAGGACAACTTTATCAAGAATCTTCTCTTAGATAACCTGCTACTTGTTGATATTTATAGCAGAGCTAAAAAGTTGCATGTGCAGACTGATGCCAAGAGAGTTACTATGATAGTCGAGGCAGAGAATGCCAAAGAGAATAATATGCTTGAAGCTACTAAGACACTTATAGGTGCTACAACTCCTGACTTCGTTACAGAAGTTGATGAAGGTGCTGTTATAGTAGTAAAAGATATTTCTGATTTGATTAAGCCAGAGGACGTAAACAGAGCTGCTGTAGAGATACAGACAGGTCTTGAAAAAGAGGGATTTAGCGGTGTAAGAATTGCTTATGGTACACCTGTTAATGAAATCAAAGAAGTCAGCCGTTCATACAAGGAAGCTAAGATGGCACTTGATGTTGGTAAGATTTTCTTTGGTGAGAGAAAAGTTATATGCTTTACAGAGCTTGGTATCGGAAGACTTATATATCAGTTGCCAATACCTCTTTGTAAGATGTTTATAAAAGAGACATTTGATGGAACTAATCCAGAAGAGTTTGATGAAGAAACACTTCAGACAATAGATAAGTTCTTTGAGAATAACCTGAATGTTTCTGAGACTTCAAGACAACTGTTCATCCATAGAAATACACTTGTATACAGACTTGATAAGCTTCAGAAGAGTACAGGACTTGATCTTCGTGTGTTTGATGATGCTATTACCTTTAAGATTGCGCTTATGGTAGTTAAATACATGAAATACATGGAGTCATTCGAATACTAAAATATAATTACTTGAAGATGCATGGGGAACTGATTGTGCATCAATAGCTAAATGATTTTGAGTAGGGGAATTTAAATGGAAAAAAGTTTTAGAAATAAACAGAAACAGAGAGCGGGAGTACCACGTGATGAGATTATTACACTCGAAAATGTAAGTAAATCTTATTCCAAGGGTGCTCCGGCTTTGAACGAAGTCACCCTTCATGTTAAGAAGGGTGAATTTGTTTTTATAGTAGGTGATAGTGGATCAGGTAAGTCTACTCTGATCAAGCTCCTGCTAAGAGAACTGACACCAACTAAGGGGTCTATTAACGTACTTGGTTATGACCTTGTGCATATCAAACGTAGGAAGATTCCTATGTTCAGAAGAAATCTTGGAGTTGTATTCCAGGACTTCCGTCTGCTCAAAGATCGTAATGTATACGAAAATGTAGCATTTGCTCAGAGAGTTATTCTTAAATCCAACAGAGAAATCAGGAGAAACGTACCAACAATCCTAGCTACAGTTGGACTTGCTGGTAAATATAAGAGTAAAGTTAATCAGCTTTCTGGTGGTGAACAGCAGAGAGTTGCTCTTGCGCGCGCGCTTGTAAATAAGCCTACAATCCTGCTTGCAGATGAGCCAACAGGTAATCTCGATCCAGGTAATACAAGAGATATTATGAAACTCATGGAACAAATTAATGAGAATGGAACAACAGTTATTGTAGTTACTCACAACAGAGAAATCGTTAATGAGATGAAGAAGCGAGTAATCACAATGAACAAAGGCGTTATTGTAAATGACGAAGAAAATGGAGTTTATATAGATGAGGATTATTAATTCATTCTTTTATTCAATTGGCCAGGGATTCAGAAACCTGACGAGAAACAGATGGTATACACTTGCAACTGTAGCTACAATCAGTGCATGCCTTTTCTTATTTGGAATTTTTTATTCTATAGTAACTAATTTCCAGTACATGGTTAAGACAGCAGAAGAAGGAGTTTCTGTAACAGTCTTTTTTGACGAAGGAGTAACAGAAGACCAGATCCTGGCACTCCAGTCAGACTTAAGTGTAAGGCCTGAAGTTAGTAAGATAGATTATGAATCAGCTGATGCAGCATGGGAAGGATTCAAGGAACAGTATCTTGGTGAATATGCAGATGGATTCACAGAAAACCCACTTGCTGATTCTGCAAACCTCCAGATATATATGAATGATGTATCAATGCAGCCTGCACTTGTTACTTATCTGGAATCAATCGATATAGTTAAGACAGTTAACAGATCGGAGATAACAGCATCAACACTTAGCGGAATGAACAAGCTGATAGCTTATATTTCACTTGGTATAATCATTATCCTTCTGGCTGTATCAATCTTCCTTATCAGCAATACTGTTACAATCGGTATTTCTGTCAGAAAAGAAGAAATTGGAATTATGAAATATATTGGTGCAACAGACTTTTTTGTAAGAGCGCCATTCGTAATAGAGGGTATGATAATTGGATTTATTGGATCTATTATTCCTCTTGTAATCGTTTACTTTATCTACAGTGAAGCCATCGTTTATGTTGGAACACGTTTTGCAATGCTATCAAATTTATTAACATTTCTTCCTATAGAGGAAATTTTTGACAAGCTGACTCCTATTTCAATTCTGATAGGCGTAGGTATTGGTTTCCTCGGAAGTTTTGTAACTGTAAGGAGACACCTTCACGTTTAAGAGAATATATAACTACCGGATTAAAAGAATACTAATTTCTCTGATACTGATACCAGTTATAATGTCATGCTCAAGCGGTATTATGACGAGAGCTGCTGTTACCAAGGAAAGTATTGAGCAAAAGGAACAGCAGATCTCAGATGCCAAAAAAGAACGTGAGAGTATGAAAAAATCTGTTACAGATCTGGAGGCTCTTAAGAAAGAACTGGAGACTACCAAAAGCGATCTGAATACGTACATAACTCAGCTGGATGCTAGTCTGTCTACTATTCAGGAAAAGATATCATCGCTTGAAGAGCAGATAACAGAAAAAGAAGCAGATATTCAGACTACTACAGAGGAGCTTGAAGAAGCACAAAGAGTTCAACAGGAACAATACGAGGCCATGAAAAAGCGTATAAAATTCATGTACGAAAAAGGCCAGGTAATGTATGTTGAACTTTTATTCGGTGCAAGTAATTTTGCCGATATGCTCAACAAAGCTGAGTACATAGAGCAGCTGTCTGCATATGACAGACAAAAGCTCGAGGAATATATAGCAAATGAGCAGCTCATACAGCTCACCAAGGAGGCTCTTGAAGAGGAAAAAGAAACTCTTGAAGAAGCTAAAGCTGAAGTAGAAACAGAAGAAGCTAATATGCAGGATCTTCTGAATGATAAAAATACAGAACTGGCTAATGTTAATTCTGACATTGAAAATAAAGAGGCTGCCATAGCAGAGTATGAAGCTCAGATAGCAGAAGAAAATGAGACAATTGCTGCTCTGGAAAAAGCTGTAGAAGCTGATAAGGCAGCACTTGAAGCTCAGAACAGAAGGACCTATGATGGTGGAATGTTTGCATGGCCATGCCCTTCATATACCAGAATCTCAGATGATTATGGTATGAGAATGCATCCAACACTTGGGATTTACAAGATGCACAATGGTATAGATCTTGCAGCACCGTCTGGAGCTGATATATTGGCTGCTTATGATGGTACAGTTGTAGCTGCGTCATATAGTTCTACAATGGGTAATTACATCATGATAGATCATGGTAGTGGACTATATACTATCTATATGCATGCATCCAAGCTATATGTATCTACTGGCGCATCTGTAACAAAAGGACAGACAATTGCAGCAGTTGGTACAACAGGAAGATCAACAGGTAACCATTTGCACTTTGGTGTAAGACTTAATGGAGCGTATGTAAGTCCATGGAATTATCTGGGATAATGATATAATAGGTATATGTTTTTGTATATGAATAGAGGATTTCACACTGTCTACAACTATAAAGTAAAGTGAGGATAATGTAGTGGAAAATGAACAATATGATTTAAACGAGGAACAGAATAAAAAAAGTCATGGTGGTATGATGGTATTTTTGGGAGTTCTAATTGGAATACTCCTTACATTTATGCTGTTATACATGATATATTTTGCACTTACCTTAAGGGGAGTAGATGTATTTGGAACGCTTTCAAGGATTACAAGTGGTTCTGGAAGTTCTGAGAGCGAATTATTATCTGATTCCGTAACACAGAAATTAGAGGGCCTTGAACAGGCGATAGATACTTATTATTACAAGACTGATGTTGATAAGAGTGAAGAAGCGGATGGTCTGTATAAAGGACTTCTAGATTCACTCGGAGATCCTTATTCGGTATATTATACAGAGGAAGAGTATCAGGAACTTGTAAGCGATACAGAAGGTACTTACAGTGGTATAGGTGCATATGTATCAATGGACAATGATATTGAAATGCCTAGAATATCAGGATTTATCGAAGGCTCTCCTGCAGAAGAGGCTGGAGTTCAGGTAGATGACATCATCTATGAAGTAGAAGGTGAGTCAACTCAGGGACTTGAGCTCAGCGTTGTAGTCAGCAAGATAAAAGGTGAAGAAGGTACTACAGTTCACATTAAGTTCTATAGACAGAGTACAGGAGAATATCCTGAATTTGATATTGAGAGAAAGACAATAGAGAGCCCAACTGTATCAACTGAGATGAAAGATAATAATATCGGATATCTTAGAATAACTGAGTTTGATACAGTTACTTATGATCAGTTTATAGAAGGCTATACAGATCTGCAGGAGCAGGGTATGGAAGCTCTTATACTTGATCTTAGAAGTAATCCAGGCGGAAGTCTTTCTGTTGTGTGTGATATAGCAAGACAGCTCCTTCCAGAAGGAACTATTGTATATACAGTCGATAGAGACGGTAACCGTGAAGATTATGAATGTGATGGCAAGAATGAGATTCAGATTCCAGTAGTTGTTCTGGTAAATGGATACTCAGCAAGCGCATCAGAAATTCTATCAGGTGCCCTTAAGGATTACAACAAGGCAA
>CAMJFD010000172.1 GCA_946404845.1 uncultured Butyrivibrio sp.
TTCTGAGGCGTAAAGCGAGTAGATGACTGTTTTATCGCATGGAGGGGTGTGGGGAGTTTTTGATTATCTACAACAAAACAGGCTGTGAGGGATGCTCACAGCCTGTGATTGTATAGTAAATAAGTGGGGTTAGATTTGTTCTATGTCTTCCTGAGTGAGGATCTTTACACCTTTGCCGGTGAGGCGTGCCTCGGCGGCTTTGGTATCTGATACGCGGAAGATCATGTAGGCATGATCTGTGCATTTACCACCAGTAAATGCGTACATATACTCGATGTTTACTGATGCGGTATCAAAGCTCTCAAGGAGCTTGTCAAGACCACCTGCTTCATCTGGAATTTCGATAGCAAGAACTGGAGTAAGGCTTGCAACAAAATCATTTTCTTTTAAAGTATTAACTGCAGAGAGCGCATCGTCTACTACAAGTCTTGCAATACCAAAATCTTTAGTTTCTGCAAGAGAAGTAGCTCTCATATTTATATTATTTGCAGCAAGTACTCCGGTCATCTTTTTTAAAGTGCCTGGCTTATTTTCAAGAAAAACTGAAATTTGCATTATACTCATAGTATTGTCCTCCATCATAATATAATTATAATATTAGAGCTTTCTCTTATCAATTACTCGTACAGCTTTACCTTCACTTCTGGCAATAGATTTTGGAGCAAGAAGTGAAACTTTTGCTTTTATACCAAGCATGGATTTGAGACCTTCTACGAGCTTTTTCTGTCTCTCTTCAACTTCACCTACATTATCTGTGAACATCTCAGGAGTCATCTCAACCTGTACATCAAGAGTATCAGTATTATTAACTCTGTCTACGACTATCTGGTAGTTGGCAGCATAGCCATTATTTAAGAGCACAGTTTCAATCTGGCTAGGGAATACATTTACGCCTCTGATGATGAGCATGTCATCAGATCTGCCCATAGGCTTAGCCATTCTTACATGAGTTCTGCCGCAGGAGCATTTTTCTCTTGTAAGCTTGCAGATATCTCTTGTACGATATCTGATCATAGGAAAGGCTTCTTTGTCTACAGCTGTAAATACGAGTTCGCCCTGTTCACCTTCAGGAAGTACTTCTTCTGTATCTGGGTCAATAATCTCAGCAATGAAATGATCTTCATTAATATGCATTCCGCACTGTGCAGAACATTCAAAAGCAACACCTGGACCTGAGAGTTCAGTAAGTCCGTATATATCATATGCCTTGATTCCAAGAGTATTCTCTATGTCATGACGCATTTCTTCGCTCCAGGCTTCGGCACCAAATATACCAGCTTTTAGAGATATATCTTCTGGTTTGTAACCCAGCTCTTTGAATCGTTCTGACAGATATGCTGCATAACTTGGTGTACAGCACAGGATAGTAGCCTGAAGATCATTGATGAACATAATCTGTCTGTCAGTATTACCTGAGCTTGTTGGTACTGTAAGGCAGCCGACTTTGTGTGAACCTCCATCCAGACCTGCACCACCAGTAAAGAGTCCGTAGCCGTATGATATCTGGCATACATCTTCGTTTGAACCACCAGCAGCAGTGATGGCTCTTGCACAACAGTCTTCCCAAAGGTCGATATCATGCTGTGTGTAAAAGGCTACAACTCTTTTACCAGTTGTACCAGATGTTGAGTGTATTCTTACACATTCGCTTAACGGCTTGCCCAGAAGTCCGTAAGGATATGCCTCACGCAGATCTGACTTGGATAGAAAAGGGAGTTTGTGCAGATCATCAACTGATTTTATGTCATCAGGTGTTACACCCTTTGCCTCCATTTTTTTACGATAATATGGAACATTGTCCCATACATGTTTTACCTGTTTTACAAGTTTTTCTGATTGAATCTCCCTTATTTTTTCATAGGGAGCACATTCAATTTCAGGTTGAAAATAGCGCTCCATTACTTGCTTCTCCTTACGTTATATAGTTATTGTTATTTAGAAGTTTTTGCCTAGTTCAAAAGCTTTTTTATTCATCTCCAGGAATTTAGGAGGAACGTTTGCTTCAAGTGATTTCATCCATGCATCTTCTGGAAGATCAAAATAGTGTGAGAGTCTTCCCAGAAGGACAATGTTAACAGCCTTTGCAGAACCAGCCTGTTCAGCAAGTGACAGGCAGTCCAGAGCATCAACATTTGCTCCGGAATTTTTGAGCTTGTCTACAAGGTTATCTGGATATTCAGCAGCGCCTATAATTACTGGCATAGGGTCAATCTGCTGTGTATTTGTAACAATCTGACCACCCTTCTTGAGATAAGGAAGCCATCTGGCTGTTTCTAATATTTCAAAAGAAACAATATAATCTGCTTCACCCTTATCGATAATAGGAGAGTAGACTCTGTCACCATATCTTACATATGTGACAACGCTACCACCTCTTTGTGACATTCCATGAACTTCAGAAACTTTAACGTCATATCCTTGAGACATTAATAGGTGTCCTAGGAGTTTACTTGCAAGAAGTGACCCCTGTCCTCCAACACCAACAATCATTATATTTTTGGTTTCCATTACTGTACCTCCTTTACCTGTTCTTCTAATGCACCAACAGGACATAGCTGACTGCATACATTGCAACCAACGCAGAGAGTATTATCTATAGCTGCTTTTCCATTCTTCATAGAAATAGCAGGACATCCAACTCTCATACATGACTTACAACCGACGCATTTATCAGTGTTAACCTTAAGAGGTGGATTGTGTTTAACATATTTAAGTAGAGCACATGGCCTTCTGGAAATGATTACAGAAGGTGCGGAGACTGCAAGTTCCTCTTTTAATACTTTGTCGCATTCATCAAGATTATATGGATCTACAACGCGGACTCTTTCAAAGCCCATGGCTCTGCAGAGTGCTTCTAAATCTATCTTGCCGGCCGGGTCACCTTTAATGTTATATCCTGTAGTAGGATTCTGCTGATGTCCAGTCATACCTGTAATAGAATTATCAACGATTACGATAGTAGAATTGGACTGGTTATAAGCAACATTTGCAAGACCTGTCATACCAGAATGCATGAATGTTGAATCACCAATTACAGCTACAGTCTTATTCTCACTTTCTGCTCCGCGTACTTTATTAAATCCATGGAGTGCACCGATTGAAGCTCCCATGCAAAGAGTCATCTCTATTGCGCCAAGTGGTGGAACTGCGCCAAGTGTATAACATCCAATATCACCCAGAACAGTACAGTTATTTTTCTTAAGTGTGTAGAACAGTCCTCTGTGAGGGCAGCCTGCGCACATTACAGGTGGTCTGTTAGGAATAGGATCGTCTATAGACAGACTTTCTCCAGTCTCTTTGCCAAATGCATCCGAAATAAGATTTTGAGAGAACTCATCGATCATTGGAAGGAGATCTTTACCTGTTACTGTAAGGCCAAGAGCCTTAACATGATTTTCTATAATTGGATCAAGCTCTTCGACAACGTAGAGCTTATCTACTTTTGCTGCAAAGTCTTTGATCAGATTCTCTGGAAGAGGGTTAGTCATTCCAATTTTGAGTACGCTTACAGTATCTCCAAATACTTCTTTGACGTACTGATAAGATGTAGAACATGTGATAATACCGATTTTGGTATCGCCCATTTCAACTCTGTTAACAGGAGCTGTTTCAGCATATTCTATAAGTGCTTTTGTACGTGCTTCTACTATAGGATGACGCTTTTTGGCATTTCCTGGCATCATTACATATTTAGCAATATTTTTTTCATAAGGAAAATCCGGAACAGTGCGTTCGCTCTTTTGAACGAGTGACTGGGAATGTGCTACTCTTGTACACATTTTTAAGAGTACCGGAGTATCGAACTTTTCAGATATTTCATATGCAAGCTTGGTATATTCAAGAGCTTCAGCTGAATCTGAAGGTTCCAGCATTGGGACCTTGGCAGCAATAGCATGATGTCTTGAATCCTGCTCATTTTGTGAAGAGTGCATTCCTGCATCATCTGCAACTACTATCACAAGGCCTGCATTTACTCCTGTATATGACATTGTATAAAGTGGGTCTGCAGCAACGTTAAGGCCTACGTGCTTCTGTGCACAGAATGATCTGCGACCAGCAAGAGATGCACCAAATGCTGCTTCCATGGCTACCTTTTCATTTGGAGCCCACTCACAATAGATTTCATCGTATTTTGCCGCTTCTTCAGTAACTTCAGTACTAGGTGTACCAGGATAACTGGATATGAAGCATACACCTGCTTCAAAAAGCCCACGCGCAACTGCCTTATTACCCAGCATGAGCTCTTTGCCTTCATTATTACCCATTAAAACAAACCTCCTACAAACATTTGCTTTTTTATGATTTAATACATTAAAGCCATAAAATCTATATATAGAATAATAGATAATTTGCATAAAATCAAGGAGCAAAGGTACAGAAATATTGACCTTTTGCATAAAAAGAAGTATACTTTACTTTAGCACGTTAATGCGCGCTAGAGGTATTCTTTTGGAGGAGATTAATTATGCCGATTACAGATTTGCTAGAAAGAAACAGTAAATTATACGGTGAGGAGGTTGCTCTTGTAGAAATCAATCCAGAGATCAAGGAAGAGCAAAGGGTTACCTGGAAGGAGTATGAGCTGATTCAGCCAACATCCACTTCTTATTATAGACGACAGATTACATGGTCCGTTTTTGATGAAAAAGCAAACAGGGTAGCAAACATGCTGATGGAAAGGGGTATCAAGAAAGGACAGAAGTGTGCGATACTTCTGATGAACTGTCTAGAGTGGCTGCCAATTTATTTTGGCATTCTTAAGTGCGGAGCTGTCGCTGTTCCACTCAATTTCAGATTTACAGGAGATGAAATTGATTATTGTCTGAAAGCATCTGATTCAGATGTATTATTCTATGGCCCGGAATTTATAGGCAGAATAGAAGATATTGCGGAGAAAATCAAAAAGGAGACACTTCTTTTTTATGTAGGCGATCAGTGTCCATCATATGCGGATGATTATTATAAGCATGTATCTAATAGTTCATCTGTTGCACCAAGAGTTCTGATAGAAGATAAGGATGATGCAGCAATCTATTTTTCTTCAGGAACTACGGGATTTCCAAAGGCTATTTTGCATATTCATACTGCACTTATGCAGTCAGCTCAGATGGAAGCTATTCACCATGAGACTACTCATAGTGACAATTTCCTGTGCATTCCGCCACTGTATCATACAGGTGCCAAGATGCACTGGTTCGGTTCATTATATACAGGTAGCAGGGCTGTCCTACTTAAGGGCAATTCACCAGAGTCCATATTCAGAGCAGTATCTGAGGAACACTGTACAATAGTGTGGTTACTTGTTCCTTGGGCACAGGATATTCTGGCTGCACTTGATTCTGGCAAGATGAAGATTGAAGATTACAAACTCAGTCAGTGGAGACTTATGCATATAGGAGCTCAGCCTATTCCACCAAGTCTTATTAAGAGATGGCTGGAATATTTCCCACATCATAAGTATGATACAAACTATGGTCTGTCTGAGTCTACTGGTCCTGGCTGCGTACACCTTGGACTTGAGAATGTACATAAGGTGGGAGCAATTGGTATACCTGGACATGGATGGAAGACCAAGATAGTAGATGAAGACGGTAACACAGTTCAGAAGGGCGAAATCGGAGAATTGTGCGTAAAGGGTCCTGGAGTTATGGTCTGCTATTACAAGAATCCGGAAGCTACTAAAGAGATATTAAAAGATGGCTGGCTCTTTACAGGAGATATGGCAAAACAGGATGAGGACGGATTCATATTCCTTGTAGATAGAAAGAAAGACGTTATCATATCTGGTGGAGAGAACCTGTATCCAGTACAGATTGAGTCATTCCTTATGAAGAATGACAAGATTCATGATGCTGCAGTTATAGGTCTTCCAGATGCAAGACTTGGAGAAATTGCTGCTGCTATCATTCAGGTCAAAGAGGGTATGACTCTTACAGAAGATGAAGTAGATGCATTCTGCGTGGATCTTCCAAGATACAAGAGACCTAGAAAAATAATTTTTGACCATGTAATTAGAAATGCAACTGGTAAGATTGATAAGCCAAAGCTAAGAGAGAAATATTGCGGAGATCATTTGGTCGAGAAACAAAATAGATCATAAATAATATGAAAGTCACAGCAGATTATTTATTATAATAAGATTATCTGCTGTGACTTTATTTATGAAAATAGGAGTGTTAAATGGGCAAAATTTCCAAAAAAGGAAGATTAAAAACTTTGTTTTTGGCTACGTTATATTTAAGTGCATTCACCTTTGGAGGCGGATATGTAATAATAACGCTGCTTAAGAATAAATTTGTGGATGAACTTAAGTGGATAAACGAAGATGAGATGCTGGATTTTGTGGCTATATCACAATCTGCACCTGGACCTATTGCAGTAAATGGAGCAATAGTTATAGGATACAAGGTCTGTGGTATACCAGGGATATTATGCGCAGTTCTTGGAGCAGTTATACCGCCTTTTGTAATACTGACTATCATATCTGCTTTTTATAATGTTTTTAGGTCAAATACATATATTGAAGCAATTCTGTGCGGTATGAAATCAGGGGTTGGAGCAGTAATAGTTTCTGTTGTATGGGATATGGTTGTAGGAATTATCCAAAAGAGGGACGCAGTATTAATTGCAATTATGATTATATCATTTGTACTTGATTATTATTGTAAGGTAAATGTGGTTCTGATAATAATTGCTACAATTATTGTTGGAGTTACTAAATCAATTAGGTAATTGCGAAACTCCGGAATAGATTACGCGCAACCTAAGTAAAGGTGGC
>CAMJFD010000173.1 GCA_946404845.1 uncultured Butyrivibrio sp.
AACAATCTGATTCTCTGGAATAACACTGCTAATTATTTCTTCACTGTCTACTCCATTTAACAGACTAATTACAACTGTATGATCATCACAAACAGTTCTGATATCTTTTAAACTTTCTCTAAGTGCCCCATATTTAACTGTTACAAACAGTACGTCTACTCCTTTTGCTTCCTCTGCAGTTTTAATATTAAGCGAAAGCTTTCTATCATTTACAACTATACCTTCGCTTTTTAGTCTCTCTGCTCTTTCGCCATCAGCTACAGTTATCAGATTCTCGCCCAGCTTATCTTCCAGTCCCCACAGAATATAGCTTCCTACTGCTCCAGCACCTATTACAGCAACTTTTTCCATCTCGATTATTTCTCCAATCATATAATGATTACTACTCCATTCATAATACCATATTTTAACGAACAAAGACTCTCTAAAGAAGATATGTATCTTCTCCAGAGAGTCTTTATATTTATCTATTACAAAAACATCAATTAAACTGCACCCAGAATATCTTTTGCATTCTTTATTCTTTCTGCAGTTGGTGGTTCTACACCCTTAAGCTGGTAAGGAATTCCGAGTTCCTCGAACTTATAAGCACCCATTGAATGATAAGGAAGTACATCTACTCTCTCAACATTATCAAGTGTATCTATAAATTCTTTTGTCTTCTTTAAGTACTCATCATTATCTGTAATACCAGGAACAAGAACGTGTCTTATCCATACTGGCTTTTTGATATCTGATAAATATCTTGCACAATCAAGAATATTTACATTAGTATGACCTGTAAGTTTCTTATGCTCTTCATCATCGATATGCTTGATATCAAGAAGTAAAAGATCTGTATATTTCATGAGTTCTTCAAACTTACTAAAGAATGGCTCATTTCTTGTAAATGGCTGTGCAGATGTATCAAGACAAGTATTTATGTCTCTCTTTTTAGCTTCCTTGAATAATTCAAGAAGGAAGTCAATCTGAAGAAGTGCTTCTCCACCACTTACAGTAATTCCACCGCCATTTTTCCAATATGCTCTATATCTTTCTGCCTTATCAAGAAGCTCATTAGCATCATACTGCATATCGCTTTCTGGATTCCATGTATCTACATTGTGACAGTACTTACATCTCATATCACAACCCTTTAAAAAGATTATGTATCTAAGTCCTGGACCGTCAACAGAACCAAAAGATTCAAGTGAATGTATTCTTCCCTTAATCATAGAAATCTCCTTTTCTTATTACTAGATTTGCCAATTATTATTAACACTATGTCTAGTATAGTGATTTTTAACATTCTCATATTAAAAATCATTTGAAACCATTAAAAATCACTGTACTAGCTTCTTAAAAAAGGGACCTTGCAAATAGTTTGCAAGGCCCCCAAATATTCATCCTAGAATGGATTATCAGCTAATTACAGGCGCTTATGGCATGTTCTAGCGATAACGTCATCCTGCTGTTCCTTTGTAAGGCTGATGAACTTAACAGCATATCCTGATACACGGATTGTGAAGTTTGCATACTCAGGCTTTTCTGGATGTGCCTGTGCATCAAGAAGCTTCTCTGTTCCGAATACGTTAACGTTAAGGTGGTGAGCACCTCTATCGAAGTAACCATCCATAGCATTTACAAGCTGTGCAGCTCTCTCTTCGTCTGTGTGACCAAGAGCGTCTGGGTTCATTGTCTGTGTATTTGAAATTCCATCAAGTGAGTACTCATATGGAATCTTTGATACAGAGTTAAGTGAAGCAAGAAGTCCGTTCTGCTCAGCACCGTATGATGGTGAAGCACCTGGAGCGAATGGCTTGTAAGCTTCTCTTCCGTCTGGTGTAGCACCTGTAGCCTTACCATAAACTACGTTAGATGTAATTGTAAGGATTGATGTTGTAGGCTCTGAGTTACGATATGTGTGATACTTCTTAATCTTTGTGATGAATGTCTTAAGAAGCCATACACCGATTTCATCAGCTCTGTCATCATCATTACCATACTTAGGGAATTCTCCTGTTGTTTCGAATCCTGTAGCAAGACCGAACTCATCACGAAGAACTTTAACCTTAGCATACTTGATAGCACTAAGTGAATCGATAACATGTGAGAAACCTGCAATACCTGTTGCAAATGTTCTTCTAAGGTCTGTATCGATAAGAGCCATCTCAGCAGCTTCATAGTAATACTTATCGTGCATATAGTGAATGAGGTTGAGGATATTTACATAAAGTCCAGCAACCCAGTCAAGCATAAGGTCATACTTATGCATAACTTCATCATAGTCAAGATATTCTGATGTAATAGGAGCAAGTTCTGGTCCACACTGCATTGGCTTACCATTCTTGTCCTTATGCTTCTCATCCTTACCACCGTTGATAGCGTAAAGAAGAGCCTTAGCAAGGTTAGCACGAGCACCGAAGAACTGGATTTCCTTACCTGTCTGTGTAGCAGATACACAGCAGCAGATGCTGTAGTCATCGCCCCAGATTGGCTTCATAACATCATCGTTCTCATACTGGATTGAAGATGTTGTAACAGAAATCTTAGCAGCATACTTTTTGAACTGCTCTGGAAGAGCTGAAGAATAAAGTACTGTAAGGTTTGGTTCTGGTGAAGGTCCCATGTTCTCAAGTGTGTGAAGGAATCTATAGTCGTTCTTTGTTACCATATGACGACCATCCATTCCGATACCACCTACTTCAAGAGTAGCCCATACTGGATCTCCTGAGAATAACTGGTTATAAGACTCGATACGAGCGAACTTAACCATTCTGAACTTCATTGTCATGTGGTCGATAAGTTCCTGAGCCTGCTCTTCTGTAAGTGTACCTTCTTCAAGATCTCTGTTGATATAGATATCAAGGAATGTTGATACACGTCCTACTGACATAGCAGCACCGTTCTGAGTCTTGATAGCTGCAAGGTAACCGAAGTATAACCACTGAACAGCTTCCTTAGCGTTCTTAGCTGGCTGTGAAATATCAAAGCCATAAATCTTAGCCATTTCCTTCATTCCCTGAAGAGCTCTGATCTGCATTGTGATCTCTTCTCTTAAACGAATGATATCATCTGACATGTCTCCGTGACCGCAGTTCTTGAAGTCTTCCTTCTTCTTTGCGATAAGGAAATCAATACCGTAAAGAGCAACTCTTCTGTAGTCGCCTACGATACGTCCACGTCCATATGTATCAGGAAGTCCTGTTACGATATGTGTGTGACGAGCTGTTTTCATTTCATCTGTATAAGCATCAAATACTGCCTGGTTGTGTGTCTTATGATACTCATTGAAGATCTGCTCGTACTTTGGATTTACATCATATCCGTACTGAGCAGCAGCCTGCTGAGCCATCTTAATTCCACCATATGGCATGAATGCTCTCTTAAGAGGCTTATCTGTCTGAAGACCTACAATCTGTTCAAGGTCTTTCATACTCTCATCAATGTATCCTGGGCCATAAGCTGTAAGACTAGAAACTACTTCTGTCTCGCACTCAAGTACGCCACCCTTTTCACGCTCAGCTTTCTGAAGTTCCTGAAGTCTTCCCCAGAGCTTATCTGTTGCTTCTGTTGGACCTGCAAGGAATGACTCATCGCCATCATACTGAGTATAGTTGTTCTGGATGAAATCACGTACATTAACGTCATCAACCCATTTTACGCCTTTAAAGCTTCTCCATTCGTCTCTCATGTTTCTCTTTCCTTTCCTTCTCTAAAATGCTTAATTGATGTTTTTTATTGGTTTTTGTACCATCAATATATCAAAACCCTATTTTAAATTCTTTGACTCAAATCAAAAATTATAAAAACGGATTTTAAACAATTTTATCGACTCTGATATAATTCTCTGAGTCCTGCATAATCCAGGATCTTTAACTTACCATATCCCAGACGTTCAATATATCCGTCATCCTGCATTTCGCCAAGCTTTCTACTAACAGTCTCAACGCGCAGACTTATACTTGCTGCTATATCTTCTAATCTTAAATCTATAATATCTCCGATACTGCGATCTCTTCTATATAAAAGAAATCCTGCAAGTCTGGCTATAGGATCTTTTGTTGATAAGAGCATATTTCTTTCATTTGCATCATGCAATTTACGTGATAGTAACAATATTACTCTCATTGCTGCATCTGAATTTTTTACTACTCTGTCGAAATCTTCACGATATATCTTACAGATATTTACCTTAGTTAGGCAAACTGCAGAATAAGGAAATCTACTATTTTCCAGGAACATACTCTCCCATATAGTATCCTCATCAGACAGAATCATTATGATGTTTTCTCTACCATCTCCATCAAAATTGCACAGCTTAACCTGGCCTGTTCTGATAATAACTATATAATCAGCAACCTCGCCTTCATTAAAAATGAACTGGCCTCTTTTAAGGTCTTCGAATTTCATTCTTGAGACAAGTATTTCCTGCATTTCAGCTGGCAGATCTCTTATGAGTGGTACATGGTGTGCAAAAAATTCTGTTACTTCTCTATTTTTCACTACCAATTCCCCTTTATTTTGTAATAAATATTTATGTCAGCATACTTAATATACACCATTTTCAAGCATTTTCAAGTACATTACCAATATTTTATTTATTTCCTTTTTTATTTCCATCTTTATTTATTTGCTTTTTATAAACCGTCCATATTTCTGTCATATTACCCATTTATTATATATAGTATCAGAAGTAAAACTTCTGACTCCCCCAACAAAACTTTTTTCATACCGGGCTATTTAGTTCCCCACTAAATAGCCCCTCCTCCCAAAAGTAACCCCCAAAAGGGCGTATATAGAAATAAAAGGCTGATGCAGCATTGCATCAGCCTTTTTATTTACATATTTTATAATTCATCTGGAAATACTTTTCCAAACATCTGAGCCCCCATAAAGAACTTTCCACATTTACTAAGTTCTTCAAGGACTTTATCATATCTGCCTGAATTCATCATCCAGCTATTTTTACTTATCCCATCTGTTTCCACTGAATCTATTATTATCTTAGAATTGATAAAAACAGATTGAAAAGTCATAAGCGCACGTCTTGCATGATATGCCTTACAGCAGATTATCATTTTATTCTTTTTTATTCCTTGATCAGAAGCTATTCTATATGCATACTTAGCATTATCAAAGGTATTGACAGAACTTTCTTCTTTTATAATTTTATCCATATTAACACCTTTTTTTGCCAGCAAATCCATTAGATATGCAGCTTCTGTCTTGTACTTCTTTTCATTTTTGATAATTCCATATGCCTCATCTTCGAAGCTTTTTACATGCTGTGAATACTTTCCTGTCACCATAATATATGGCGCATAGCCTTCATTCCATAGCTTGGCAGCTCTATCCGTAAGTTCTTCCGCTCCCTTAATAGTACCAGGAATAATTATCAGATCTGCCTTTTCTATCTCATCCTGTATAAATATGAAATTTCCAATATCTTCGAATGATCTGGAATTAACCATAATTTATGCCTCTTTTACCAGTAATATGTTTTGTTTATCGGGCCATAACCTTAGCTACTTCTGCGATATACATTGTATGGTAGTTCCCATCTTTATAGAACTCATCTTTGATATTTACATCAATTATGCCCTCTTCTTCAAAGGTCTGCTTATACAGAACCTTCCCAAGCACAACTGTTGCAGCTTCATCAAAATATGGAATACTATCATCATAATTTACATTCAGTCTCGCACCCTTTATCTTATCTTCATCTCGTCCAGATACGCTTCCCATGTATTTCTTAAGTCCGTGGTATTTTTTTACATCCATATAGTTAAGAGAAAATTCATCAGATGCGTCCAAAAACTCTTTGGTATATCTGCTCTCTCTTACATATATAATTACGCAGTATTTATTCCATAAAAATGCTACGCCGCCCCATGAAGCAGTCATAGTATTTACTTTATCACCCTTTGCAGCTGTAATTAACATCCAGCTGTTCATATCATGCTGAAGTGGACCTGTCTGAAACATTGTGATATCTAATGGCTGAAACTGATGCATAATGTTACCCCTCTTTTCCGAACTCACATAATAAGTATCAGAAATCTCTTATTCTGTCTTCATCTGTAAGCCCTGTGTTCTCAATCTTCATTATCTTGACATCATAACTATAGTCTTTGCTTACTTCTATTGTAACAGTATCACCAACTTTGTGCCCTAATAGCTGTTTACCAAGTGGCGACTCTACACTTATAAGCCCCTTTAATGAATCACCTCTTACTGTGGTAACTATCTTATACACTTCCTCTGTTGGTGGAAATCCTTCTTCATGAATCTCTACTGTAACAGTCTTGTTCATCCCTACCTGATCTTCAGTGGTATTATCATCAATAACTTTGGCTGTTTTGATCATTCTCTCAAGGAATCTTATTCTGCTCTCATTCTGATTCTTGGCCTTTTTGGCAGCATAGTATTCAAAATTTTCACTAAGATCGCCCTGGGCTCTTGCTTCCTTTACATGCTCCAGCAGCTCTTTTCTGACTACTATCTTTCTATGATCAATTTCTGCCTGCATGTCATCAATATCTTTTTGAGTTAGTTCGTTATACAATTTTGTAACACCTCTTTATATTGCTATTTGTATAAACTTATTGTACACGATTTTTTGCTTTATTTGTAGATTGAATTTAGTCTGTATGTCGTTATGAATAAAGAATGTCGCTAGCGACATTCTCGCGCCGAGCGCGGCTGCATTTTTGCA
>CAMJFD010000174.1 GCA_946404845.1 uncultured Butyrivibrio sp.
TAGAAGCCCTATGGCAGATAACTCCTGATGCAATGAATTCGTTTATATCACAGGTAGTAGATGAAGCCTATAGATTAAATGCTGGGATTTTCTCTTTTTCCATTATCGTAACAATTTGGGCAGGAGCAATTGGAATGCTTGCTCTTATTAGAGGATTAAATGCAGTAATAAATATAGATGAAAAACGAAATTATTTTTATCTGAGATTTATTGCAGCAGTATATACAGTGGCTATGCTTATAATATTATTGATGCTATTAAGTGGAATCGTTTTTGGTGAGAGTATAAGAGATATTATTACATCTACTTATCCCGTCATAATACCAATAGTTAAGGTTCTACTTAGATTTAAAATAATAGTAGTTTTTGTTGTAGCGGTATTTTTTCTTGCACTTATATATACATTTGTGCCTGGTAGAAAACTTAAGTTTACCTTTCAGATACCTGGAGCGATGTTTTCAGCAATAGGCTGTAGTATATTTTCATTTGCTTTTTCCATGTATATAAATTATGCGCCCGGAGCATATAGCATATACGGCTCTCTTACGACAATAATAATCGTAATGGTATGGCTGTATATATGCTTCTATATCATTCTCATCGGCGCATTTATCAATGATTTCTTTCATCCTGCTATGAAATTCTTATATGACGGCAAGATTGCTGTAAAAAAGAATTACCATAAATAAAAGACATTACTGGCTTTGCTTCTTAAATTCTGTTGGAGTAAAGCCAGTTATTTTTCTAAACTGTCTTGTGAAATGTTCAATATTATCATATCCGCAGGATATTGCAATCTGCTGAACAGAATTATTGGTAGAGCGCAGCAGATATCTGGCATATGTAATCCTGCTCTTAATTATATCCTGAGAAACAGGAACTCCGAATAATTCCTTGTATATATGTTCAAAATAAGAAATGCTAAGATTCTGCTCCTTTGCAAGAGCAGTAATATCATTCATTTCTGCAGCTTCACTTCCACTATAAATTCTGTTTCGAAGTTCTCCAAAAGACTTTCTGAATCTATTGTATTTATGTGCTGTACCGCTTTCTGCATGTAGAATATCAGCATATTTGTATATGAGTGTTTTCATCTTCATGTCCACAAGGTCAAGTCTGTGTGAACCATTTTGATGGAATTCTGAGTCGATGAAATGCCACATATCAGACAGTTCTATAGAGTTGTAGAGAACTTGTGGAACACCGCATGGAATGTCAAGTTCATCAAATAATAGTTCTATATCATCTACATCTGAATTGGCCTTATCATAATCAAAGTGAATCCAGCTATCTATATATTTAGCTCCCTTATAATCTCTGAAAATCTGCGGTTGCCCTCTTTTGAACAGAATAAAGCAAGGATCAGAATAATAGGTCCAATTGCCATCTACCATTATTTCTGATGGGGTTTCTATATGAATGAACAGGTAGTTGCCACTGCCATTTGGTCTGTTAATAGACCAACCCTTACTGTGAACATAACTGCAGCCTATGCCTTCCAAAATAAACATGTTTAAGCCTCCTATATGTATAGCCGTCAATGTAGCTTGACATTGCAATAAACGATTTTTTGAATACAATAATCATTTTTTAATTATAAAATAAAAAGGATGAAGAATAAAGCAGAAAAAATCAATCGATAGCAATATAAATCATTGTAAAATTCCTTGATTAGTCTATTATATACAATACATGCGGGTGAGTAATAAAGCAAAATTATACAGTTACATTTTTGAAGAATATGTGGAAATGGGAGTGTTATGGGAAAAACAATAAGTGATTACAAATCTGAAAAGAAAAATTCTTCAATGAGATGGTTCTACAATTATCTCAAAAAATACAGATGGAAGGTAGCAGTAGGCCTTGTGCTGGTTACAATAACTTCTATTCTGGCAATCATAAATCCAAAGATCACTGGTTTTATTGTAGATGATATTATCGGTGATGGTACGGATATCAAAATGAATCTATTACCCAAATTCCTGCTACTAATGATAGGAGTATCTGTTGTTAGATCATTGCTCAGATTGCTATTTCTGTATCTGTTTGAAACAGCATCACAGGACATGCTCTATGATATGAGAGACGGTGTATACAAAAATCTCCTTCTTAAGGATTTTGCATTCTATAACCGTAGTAGAACTGGTGACCTTATGAGCAGACAGACTGGTGATATGATGGCCATCAGACATTTCGTGGCATTTGTTATATACAATATCTATGAAAATGTACTTCTGTTCGTGATAGCGCTGTTCATGATCTTTGCAGTTGACTGGAGAATAGGACTTGCAATGATAGCAGTTCTGCCTATTACAGGATTTATGACTTATAAGCAGTCTACTACTATTAAACCCAAATTCATGCATATCAGAGATAAGTTCTCATCTTTGAATGCATTTGTACAGGAGAATATAAGTGGTAATAGAGTAGTAAGGGCTTTTGCCAAAGAAGACTATGAAATAGAAAAATTTGATGTAGAAAATGAGGCCTACAAGGAATCAGAACTGGATGCAGCCAAGGTATGGACCAAGTATATTCCAATATTCATATTCCTGTCTCATATGCTGACATTCCTGCTGATGCTGGTCGGCGGTATCATGTGTATTTATGGACAGATGACACTTGGTAACATGGTTATGATTAACAGTTATCTATGGATGCTCAATAATCCTCTTACCATGATGGGCTGGCTTATCAATGATTATCAGAGATTTACTACATCTGTTGACAAGATTTATTCAACTATTACTCAGAAACCAGACATACAGACACCTAGATATCCTAAGGAAGTATCCAAGATAAAGGGTGACATTGAATTTAGAAACGTTTCTTATACAGTTGATGATGAACCTGTATTACATAATGTTAATTTTCATATTAAACCGGGACAGACAGTAGGTATTATCGGCGCAACAGGTTCTGGTAAATCTACAATTATGAATCTTATCTGCAGATTTTTTGACGCAACTGATGGTGAAGTTCTGATGGATGGCGTAAATGTTAAAGATCTTGATCTTCACAGACTGCGTGATGGTATAGGTATTGCAATGCAGGATGTATTCCTGTTCTCAGATACTATTGAAGGTAATATAGCGTATGCTGATCCGGATTGTCCTTTTGAAAAAGTAAAATGGGCTGCTCAGATGGCAGATGCAGATGACTTTATAATGCAGATGGATGATGGCTACGATACAGTTGTAGGTGAAAGAGGTGTTGGCCTTTCAGGCGGACAGAGGCAGAGAATATCTCTTGCAAGAGCTCTTCTCAAGGAGCCGTCAGTAATTATTCTCGATGATACAACATCAGCTGTTGATATGGAGACAGAAGCTGAGATTCAGAGAGATTTAAAGAAACTTGAAGGACATACAGTATTTATTATTGCCCACAGAATTTCTTCTATTAAGGATGCAGATATAATTCTTGTAATAGAAGATGGCAGAATTACAGAGTCAGGAACTCATGATGAGCTCATAGAAAAGGGCGGATATTACAGAAAAGTATTTGATCACCAGTATGGTGAATTTGACCAGATTATCAGAAAGAGAAGGGAGGGTGCATAATGGCTAGAAATAAGATTGAACAGGATGAAGAATTAGAAACTGGCTTTGATGTGGAGCAGTTAAAGCGCCTTACTCATTATGTCGGACCATACAAAAAAGATTTGACTATAGCGATTATCATTATGGTAATTTCAAGTGCGATATCTATGCTGATACCTATTTTTATGAAAAATGTAATGGATATCGTAACTAATACAGTTTATAAGGGGTTGTACACTCCTGCTGAAGCGGTGAGACTCATAATTATCAATTCGGTCAGTACTATTATAGTAGGACTTTTGTGTGCGATAATCATGCGTTACAAGATTATCCTTACATCAAGAGTTGGACAGGGAGTTATATATAGCCTTAGAAGAGAACTGTTTGTGCACTTACAGGAACTTCCTTTTTCATATTATGATGACAAACCACATGGCAAGATACAGGTAAGAGTAGTTAACTACGTTAACAATTTAAGTGACCTTTTATCAAATGGTATTGTTAATACAATTACAGATATGTTTTCACTCGTATTCATTTTTATATTCATGTTATATCTGAATGTAAGATTTACACTTATTGTTCTGTGCGGTCTGCCTATTCTGACTGGAATAGTTTTATTTGTCAAAAACAGACAGAGGCGTGCCTGGCAGATACAGAGTAACAAGCAGTCTAACCTAAATGCATATATAGCAGAGAGTATAAATGGTATAAGAGTTACACAGTCTTTTGTAAGAGAGAATAAGAACACACAGTTTTTTAACCAGTTGAATGGTGATGCAAGAACAGCGTGGCTTAATGCAGTTAAATATAATTTTATATTAAGCCCGGTAATCGAGAATATCACTATACTTAGTACATCAGTTATATATGTGCTGGGTATTAGCTGGCTGATAGGCGGCGAAGAGGCAATTACAGTTGGTCTTCTGACGGCATTTGCAGGTTATGTATCCAGATTCTGGCAGCCTATTACTACACTTGCGAACTTTTATAACTCACTTCTCACAGCTATTTCATATCTGGAGAGAATATTTGAAAGTATCGATGCACCAGTAAATGTCAAAGACAAAGAAGGTGCAACAGAAATGCCAGAGATTAAAGGTGATGTAGAGTTTAAGAATGTATACTTCAGTTATGATGACGGTGTTGAAATTTTGCATGATATTAACTTCAAAGTAAAGGCTGGAGAATCGTATGCAATTGTAGGACCTACAGGTGCAGGTAAATCAACAATTGTTAATTTGATCAGTAGATTCTATAATGTTGATAGTGGTGCAATTTATGTTGATGGAATAGATATAAGTGATGTCACTATTAAATCGCTCAGAACCCAGATGGGTGTTATGATGCAGGATAGCTTCATATTCTCTGGTACTATCATGGATAATATCAGATATGGTAATAAAGAGGCTACTGATGAACAGGTAATAGCTGCGGCCAAAACAGTTTGTGCTCATGATTTCATTATGACATTGGAAAAAGGGTATTATACAGAGGTTAATGAGAGAGGTAGCAGATTATCTGCTGGTCAGAGGCAGCTTATTTCATTTGCAAGAGCGGTTCTGGCAGATCCTAAGATTTTGATTCTGGATGAAGCAACATCAAGTATTGATACGGAGACAGAGATACTGTTGCAGAAGGGATTGCAGGAGATGCTTAAGGGCAGAACATCCTTTATCATTGCACACAGACTTAGCACCATCAAGAATTCGAGCTGTATTATGTACGTCGATGACGGCCAAATACAGGAAAAGGGATCTCATGATGAGCTTCTGACAATTCCTAATGGGCTTTATAACAATCTATATCAAAGTCAGTATGCATTTTTGCAGTAAATACTAGTAATTATTAGACCCATAACTGGAGGAAGCTATCTAGTTATGGGTTTTCTATACTCTGATAACTATTATCATAAAATCCAAATATAATCGAACTCTTCAAATTTCAAATATAAATGGAAAATGGATGGTAAAAAAATGTTTGATAAACGTTTGATGAAGTTATGTCCTGAGAGTAAAAAATATATCATTGGGAATATAGTCCTGCAGTGGACAGAACTGATTATGAATGCCCTTATGATTGCTATCATAGCCAGTGCAATACAAGGGATATATGAAGAGAGTATTGTAATGGCAGATATGATAATGCCTATACTGATAATAATACTGACTATTATTTGCAGGTTTATGACAACAAGGTATGCTACTCGTATGAGTTATCTTGCCTCCAAAACTGTCAAGAAAAAATTGAGAGTGCTTATTTATGAGAAGTTGTTAGGGCTGGGTAACAGCTATAGAGAAAAGGCTGATACTGCCGAACTTGTACAGGAATCAGTAGAAGGCGTAGATCAGCTAGAAAGCTATTTTGGACAATATGTACCACAGTTTTTCTATGCATTTATTGCGCCTGTAACACTATTTGTACTATTTGGCATATCTGGAAGCTGGCTCGCCGCAGTAGTTCTTTTAATCTGTGTACCTCTAATTCCTGGTGCAATTATGATGGTTCAGAAAGTAGCCAAAAAGCTATTGTCTAAATACTGGGGACAATATACCAGCCTTGGAAGTACATTTCTTGAAAATCTTCAGGGAATGACTACTCTTAAAATTTATCAGGCAGATGAATATAAGAATAAACAGATGAATGAAGAATCAGAGCACTTTAGATTTGTAACCATGAAGGTACTTACAATGCAACTGAATTCAATTATTATAATGGACTTTTTTGCCTATGGTGGAGCTGCTATTGGAATTATAATTGCTATCCTTTCATTTAATAGAGGGAACATAGGACTTGGTAGTTGTATATTTATGATTCTGTTATCTGCAGATTTTTTCCTTCCAATGAGAAGACTTGGAAGCTATTTCCATGTAGCGATGAATGGAATGGCAGCAAGTGATAAGATATTTAAATTCCTCAATTCACAGGAAGATGAATCAGGAAATGAAATTATAAATGGTATAGAAGATATTACTATTACAGATGTCTCTTTTGCATATGATGAGGACAGAGAAATCCTACATCATGTTAATATAAATATTCCTGCAGGCTCTTTTGTAGGTATTGTAGGTGAAAGCGGATGTGGAAAATCTACTGTGGCATCACTTATTATGGGG
>CAMJFD010000175.1 GCA_946404845.1 uncultured Butyrivibrio sp.
ATCCACCTGATAGGAAATCATCTTAAAGGTATAAAAACTGATTCCTATAGGTAAAAGGCCATTTAAAACCAATAGTCCAAATGCCTTACATATTATCAGTATAGCTGCATCAAAAGCAACTCCTATGACAAGATAAGCCTTTTTATTATTAAAAACGGCTTTACCAACAAAAAAGTTAAATAAAGTCGCCAATAGCAGCAGCCATATATAATTTATATCAGCTGCTGCGTAAAATACATAACTACCCAGAACTATTATCCAGGTTCTATATTTTACAGGTGTCAGATAAAAAATTATCAGGAACACCGGTACAAACCTAAAAATAAATTGTAAATCCGAAAAACCAATCATTATTATTCCATCTCATTAATTTGATGCATTATTTATCTCAGCAAGTTTAACTTCTGCACCTTCTGCGCTCTGGGTATCAGGGAACTCAGTAATAACCTGGTCAAATATCTGCATAGCAGTATCTGTATCACCACTGTCATAATACGCATTTCCCAGATAATATAATGCATTTACATTTGTGTTATCGTAACTGTATGCTCTTGCAAGATTAGTGATAGCTGTTTCGTAGTCTTCACTCTTATATGCTTCATAACCAGTATCATAATACTGTGTAGCCAGTGAAGCTCCTACTAATGTCATAAGTGAATTATATAAAGTTGTAAATTCACTGGAAATAGCTCCATCCTGAATCAATTGAATGTCTATCTGCTCAAGAGCTGTAGCAACAGATTCTGTATCTGATGCATCATTCAGATAAGCTGCAACTGCTGTCATAAGGCTGTTCATGGCTGCTGTCTGGCTATCTGTACCCTCTGCCTGATTAAGCTGACCTTCAAGCTCTTCTACCTGAGCCTGTAATGACTCAACTTCCTCTGTATATTCATTGATCTGAGCTGACTTTGCATCAGACTCTTCACTAATAGCCACAATCTTTTTCTGATTGCTGCTATTTATGGACTGGATTCTTGCTGGCAGTATAAGGAAACATGATGCTGCAATACCCAGAATAATACCAACTACAATAGCCCATACAGAAAATGAACCACCAATTACTCCACTTCTGACAGGCTGTATAATCATTTCATTACCGCTCTGATATCTTATAACATCGCCATTTTTAGGCTGCTGCTTTTTTTCTGGCTTTGGCTCAGATTTAGCTATCTCATTTGGATTAAGCATAGATTCTGCTTCATGTATATATCTTCTGGCCATTACGCTTCCTGTATCCAGATTAAGTGCCTTCTGCGCTTCTACTCTGGCTTTTGCATAATTACCATTATTCAGATATAAAAGAGATAACAATAAGTGCGCACGAATAAAACCAGGATTCATAGAAAGTACTTTTTTCAGCTGAATAATCGCTAAATCCTGGCTGTCCTGATGACAGTAATTTAAAGATATATTGTATTTTTTGATTGTCTGATTAAATGTATCCAGAGTTGATGGATCATTTTTGATCATATCCATATAGCCATCAGCAATATTATCCTCTGCTCTGAGGTTCTTGCTGATAACCCATTCACTAAGTGCAGCAACAACTTCTCCGGTCTCATAATATACGAGTCCTAAAAGGTTACGCGCATCTATATTATTCTTATTAAATTTAAGACTCTGTCTGAGAGATTCTATTGAACCTGTCATGTTTCTAACAGATGCTTTTTCAAGTCCCTCGTTATAATATCTGTTAGAAAGAGCCATTATTCTCTTATATATTTTCACATTAGTGCCACAGCTAGGGCATTTATCATTGCCAGAAACAAGTGTAGCACCGCATTTATAGCATCTCATCACTCAAACTCCCCTTTTAAGCGTTCAGATACTGAATTATCTGTCTGCTTTACCACTTTCAACTTTGGCATCCTTTAATAACTTAACAACTACATCCCCTATGTCATCGAGGTCCTGGTTGTAAATAATCTCTTCTGCATCCTCAATTTCAAGGCTAGGATGGAATTTCTTTAACTCTTCTTCAAAATTAATCATAGTATCTCTCCCTCTGCATTTACTTAGACTAATATTTCTTTTATTTGTCCTACTAAATACAATGAACCAGCTGCAAAAACTACATCACCCGATTTTCTCTCTGTAATAATAGCTGTAACTGCATCTCTCACGTTTGTATAAACGCTTAATACATAATTATTGCATCTGTCACCTAGCTTTTCTTTATTTTCATCAAATGCAGATTTTAAATCTGCCTCTGATACTGATCTGTTAGTATCAAGTACAGCTACACAAATATTGCTGAACAATCCACTTTCCAATATCTTATAAATCATATCACTGTACTGCTTGTCGCCCACAACTCCGAATAACAGGAATCTGCGACCTTCGCACTGGACAATTCCAGCGCTTTCCAGAAAAGCTTCCATACCATCTATATTATGTGCTCCATCAACATAGAATGCCGGCAGGATTTGTTCCATTCTGCCAGACCATTTGGAAACTGCAAGACCTTTTTGCACATTTTCTTCAGTAATATTAAGTCCTTCTTTTTGAAGTACACTGATTGCTGTTAATGCAATAGCAACGTTTTCTATCTGATATTCCGCTACTGTATTAATCGACAGGTCAACATATCTATCATACCTAGATTCATATGAAAAATCAATGTGATAATTGCCACCATCATCCACACAAACCTTTGAATCCCTTATAAAATCACGATTTACAGGATACTCTTCTGATGACATTTCTTTTGCCTTATCTTTAATTACTGTAGCAGCCTCTATATTCTCATCCAAATATACAACTGGAATATTTGACTTAATTATCCCAGCCTTTTCTGCAGCTATTTCTGAGATGCTGTTACCCAGATACTGCATGTGATCATAACCAATTTCTGTAATAATACTTATAAGCGGCTTCTCAATACTATTAGTAGCATCAAGCCTTCCACCAAGTCCTGTTTCCAGGATCAAATAATCTACTGGATATACATCATATAAGAGCATAGCCATAAAAAATAAAAATTCAAAATAAGTAGGAAAATAATCTTCTACATCATACTCAATTATTCTTTTTAGTAATTCAATAAATATCTCTGCAAATAATCCATTTGTAATCTGCTTACCATCGACCACAAATCTCTCACATATGTTAACAAGATGCGGAGAAGTGAACATGCCAACAGAGTAGCCTGCAGCTGTTAATATATTAGATATATAACAGCATACAGAGCCCTTTCCATTGGTTCCTGCCACATGTATAATCTGCATATTTTCATCGGGCGCGCCCAGATAATCCAAAAACTGTCTGGTAGCAGCCATATCGTTTTTGGTAGTAAACTTCTGCAAATCATTTATAAATGATTCGCACTCTTTTACATCCAGTTTGATACCAGACTCTGATATTTCTATCAGAGTCTTCATTCTTGAAAGTATTTCAGATCTCATAAACTCTTTCCTACACTAGTCAGTAAAATTATTTTGTCAGAGAAGCAAGTCTTTCTTCAATCTGAGCATATGTCTGCTCATAGTTCTTCTGTTTCTCTTTTTCCTCATCAATCTTAGCCTGTGGAGCCTTTGCAAGGAACTTCTCATTACTGAGCATGTTCTTTGATCTCTTAAGTTCTCCTTCGAGTCTTGCCTTTTCCTTCTGAAGTCTTTCAATTTCAGCAGAAATATCTACAAGTTCTGCAAAAGGTATATAAATTGTAGCCTGTGGAATAACTACAGAAACAGCATCATCAGCAATTCCTGTCTTATCTTTCTGGCATACAGATTCTGATGCGTAAGCAAGGCTTTCAAAGAACAGCTTGGCTGTACTAAATACATCAAGTGCTTCCTGATTATCACTTACTACATATACCTTTGCCTTACGTGATGGAGCAACGTTCATCTGTGTTCTAACGTTTCTGATACCACGTACTGCTTCTTTGATCATCTCTATAGCCTTTTCATCTGCATCAAAGTTCCATGCATCCTGATATTCTGGCCATGTAGAAATCATAATTGATTCTTCTTCATCCTGCATAGTACAGAATATTTCCTCTGTAATAAATGGCATATATGGATGAAGCAGTTTAAGGGCATTAATAAGTACTGTCTGAAGTGTCCAAAGAGCTGCTTCATGGCTTTCCTTATTATCTGAGTTGTACAGTCTTGGCTTAACCATTTCGATGTACCAGTCACAGAACTCATCCCAGATAAAATCATAAACCTTCTGAACAGCAATTCCCAGTTCAAAATGATCCATATTCTCAGTTACTTCTTTGATTGTATTATTAAGCTTGGACAGAATCCACTTATCAACTGGCTCAAGTCCCTGAGGCATTGGCTGGTGAATAGCACTCTTCTCGTCATCGCCCATGTTCATCATGATGAAACGTGAAGCATTCCATACCTTATTAGCAAAGTTACGGCTGTTCTCTACACGCTCATTGTAGAATCTCATGTCGTTACCAGGCGCATTACCTGTAATAAGTGTAAGTCTGAGAGCATCAGCACCATAGTTTGCAATGATATCAAGAGGATCAATACCATTACCAAGTGACTTACTCATCTTTCTACCCTGTGAGTCTCTTACAAGACCGTGGAACAGAACTGTCTTAAATGGAGCCTGTCCCATCTGCTCATAACTTGAGAATATCATTCTGATAACCCAGAAGAAAATGATATCATAACCTGTTACAAGTACATCTGTTGGGAAGAAATACTTAAGTTCCTTAGTATCATCTGGCCAGCCGAGTGTTTCAAATGGCCAAAGTGCAGATGAGAACCATGTATCAAGTGTATCAGGATCCTGTGTAAAATGTGTACATCCGCACTTAGGACATACCTTTGGCATCTCCTTGGCAATAACTGTTTCACCACATTCATCACAGTAGTAAGCAGGAATTCTGTGTCCCCACCATAACTGTCTTGAAATACACCAGTCACGGATATTATCAGTCCAGTTAAAGTAAGTCTTTTCCATACGAGGTGGAATGAGCTTAACTTCGCCTTCCTTAACAGCCTTAACAGCTGGTTTAATGAGCTCGTCCATCTTAACGAACCACTGCTTCTTGATCATAGGCTCAACTGTTGTATGACATCTGTCATGTGTACCAACATTGTGAGAATAATCTTCTATTTCAACTAAGAGTCCCATCTCATCGAGCTTTTCAACAATTCTCTTACGAGCTTCATAACGGTCAAGACCTTCATATTCTCCACCATTCTTGTTGATTGTAGCATCATCATTTAAGATGTTGATCTCTTCAAGGTTGTGTCTTCTACCTACTTCGAAATCGTTAGGGTCATGTGCAGGAGTAATCTTAACAACACCTGTACCGAATTCCATGTCTACATATTCATCAGCAACGATAGGAAGTTCTCTGTTAACTATAGGAAGAAGAAGCTTCTTACCTATATAATCCTTATATCTGTCATCCTTAGGATTTACAGCAACAGCAGTATCACCAAGCATTGTCTCAGGACGAGTTGTAGCAAATTCAATAAATCTTGTTGTACTAACGCTTCCATCATCCTCAATGAATGGATATTTGATGTGCCATAAATGTCCAGCCTGCTCCTCGTATTCTACCTCTGCATCAGAAATAGATGTCTTACATACAGGACACCAGTTTACGATACGGCTTCCCTTGTAAATATATCCTTTTTCATGCATCTTGATGAATACTTCTGTAACAGCCTTATTACAGCCTTCATCCATTGTAAAACGTTCTCTGTCCCAGTCACATGAAGAACCAAGCTTTTTGAGCTGCTGGATAATAGTTCCGCCATACTCTTTCTTCCATTCCCAGGCTCTTTCAAGGAATTTTTCACGTCCAAGGTCCTGCTTGTCAATACCTTCAGCCTTAAGAGCATCAATGATCTTAACCTCTGTAGCAATACTTGCATGGTCTGTACCAGGCTGCCAAAGTGCATTGTAACCCTGCATTCTCTTATATCTGATAAGAATATCCTGCATTGTATTATCAAGCGCATGTCCCATGTGTAATTTACCAGTAATATTTGGTGGTGGGATTACAATTGTAAATGGTTTTTTAGTTTCATCAACTTCAGCATGGAAATACTTTTTTTCTTCCCATTTGCTGTAAAGACGACCTTCAATCCCCTGAGGATCGTATGTCTTAGCAAGTTCCTTTTTCATTATCTTTATCCTTTCTTATTTAAACAGAGATGATTAAACCCTTTATGGAGTACTTTTTATTTTATAGAAAATATGAATAACGATTTGCTATAAAATAGAAAAGCCCTTAGTTGCATAACACAACTAAGGGCGTAATTAACGCGGTACCACCTTATTCACAGCTATATAAAAGCTGCCTCAACAGGATCATCTAATCCCTCATCCTTTAACGCAGATGATGCGGGGACACTTATAAAACTTATATTTTTTCTGGGTGTCCAGCTCAGAAGCTACCTTCTATATTTTCCAGTCCAGTATCCTCGCAGCGCCATAGGCAGATACACTCTCTTAGAACCTTTCAATATATACTCCTCTTCGTCATAGCCTTTTAAAAATATTTTGATACCTACAAATATATTCATTATTTTGCTTAATGTCAAGTTTCTATATTCAGTTTATTTAATAAAAACTTCCCACACCCCTCCATGCAATAAAACAGTCATCTACTCGCCTGAGTTCAGAAGTTGAATAGATCATAAATCATCCGCAAGCCCTTGTGGCATGC
>CAMJFD010000176.1 GCA_946404845.1 uncultured Butyrivibrio sp.
TAACAGCAAAATAAAGTTTATACTATGCAAGCCTATTTATCAACACAATTTATCAAAAAACCTCAGATATTCATCTGAGGTTTAACTATTATAATAGACGGGTCGCTTGCGACGACCGGAGCGGAGCGGAGATGCGAACTCGCGGAGCGGGTTCGAGCTCTATTACGTGAAAAAAAGCTTCAGATGATATCTGAAGCTTTTTAAGAGCGATAGACGGGTCTCGACCTTGGCAAGGTCGCGCGTTACCAACTACGCCACTATCGCATTTTATATATGAACGCCGCTCTCGCGACGACATGTGTAATAATAACTCATTATTTTCTATGTGTCAACACTTTTTATCATTTTTTCTTATATTTTTTTAATCGAGGTGACGCGATTCGAACGCGCGGCCCCCACGTCCCGAACGTGGTGCTCTACCAAACTGAGCCACACCTCGATATAAATGCTATGTAGCCGCTACATCTGGTATTTATGCTCCCAGAAGTCTTTAATCACTTACTACATAACAACATTATAATTTTAAAGAAATTGCCTTTTATTGTCAACGTATATTGCTCGTATACCGTCCCAATTTCCCTTATTAGGCTTTATACAGAATAACCTCAGGTGGCTAAATACCGCCTGAGATTATTTACAATTTACATTTCATCTACTACCTGGAAGATATAGAACTTCAGATAATAAGATGCATCATTAGCCCAGAGAATTGGGTGATCTGGTGCCTGTTGTCTAAATTCAATCTGTCTAAGTCTCTTATGTGCATCTCTTGCCGCTTCTCTTATAGTCTTTTCAAGAAGTGCTGGATCCATAAAGTGTGAACATGAACATGTTGCAAGGTATCCACCATCTTTAACAAGTTTTAATCCTCTTAAATTTATCTCTCTATATCCAGTTACAGCTTTCTTAATTGAAGCTCTTGATTTGGTAAATGCTGGAGGATCCAGTATTACTACGTCGAACTTCTCTCCCTTTTTCTCTAGATCAGGTAGCAAATCAAAAACATCTGCACACTGGAATGTTGCAATACTATCGAGGCCATTAAGCTTGGCATTTTCTGTTGCCTGAGCAACGCCAAGGTCAGATGCATCTACTCCGAGTACTGATGATGCGCCTGCTGCAGCAGCATTAAGCGCAAATGAACCTGTATGAGTAAAACAGTCTAATACTTTTTTGCCCTTACATAATCCTCTAATTGCTGCTCTATTATTTTTCTGATCTAGGAAAAATCCTGTTTTCTGCCCATTTTCTACGTCCACATAATAGTGAACACCATTTTCCACTATCTCAACCTTGGTATCAAATCGGTCTCCTATAAATCCTTTTGTTCTAGGAAGACCTTCATGTTCTCTTACCTTGGCATCACTACGCTCATAGACGCCGCGAATAGTAATTCCATCTGCTGCGAGAACATCCTTGCAATATTCAACAATCATCTCTTTTAATCTGTCAATACCAAGTGCAAGCGACTCTACTACGAGAATATCTGAGAATTTATCTATTGTTATACCTGGGAGAAAATCAGCTTCACCAAATATCAGCCTGCAGCTTGATGTATCTATAACTTCTTTTCTATAGTTCCATGCATTCTGAACTCTCTTTTTAATAAGATCTGGTGTAACTTTATTGTCTCTTTTTCTAGACATAAGTCTTACTGTAATTGTAGACTTGGTATTTATAAAACCATATCCCATGAAATAATCATCGAAGTCATGTACTTCAATAATATCACCATTTTCGTAATCGCCAACTATTTGATCGATTTCATTGTCATATACCCAGAGTCCACCAGCTTTTATTGTTCTGCCTTCACCCTTTTTTAGTATTACTTTTGCATCACTTACTACTATTTCTTTTCCTGTCATTTTTTCTTCTTTCTACTTATTACTAATCCATCAATCCACACAATAAATTACAATTTCATTTTCCATAAAATCGTCATTGTATAATTCTAATGTAATTGTCTTATAATAATCATCTGTATTTATTTTTATATCATAATATGTAAAATATGAATATTCATTTTTTTCATATTCTAGATTATTCTCTTTTATTATATCCATTATTTCTTCTTCTGTTAATGCATTGCTAAAGCCATATTCTGTACTTATGACTTCATAATTTGAATTCGCAGTAATTCCTATAACTTTGCAATCTTCTGCATTCATGGTCATATCTTCATCATTTGATACAGACAGAGTAATCTCTGTATGATTGCCTGTTTCACTATCAGTTTTTTCATAATAATAGAGTTCACTCTGATATTGTTCAAGCTCAGTCTTTGCTTCCATTTCATAATTAAAATATGAATATTCAAACCCTAACTCTTCGAGTTGTTCTTTTATTTCTGAGTATTTTGCTGGTAAATAAATTGTCTCATTACCAATAGCAAATGGCATCTCACTATCATATACTATACTTGAAGCATATTTAACTTTTTCCACCTCTTCTATAGCCTTACTTACCTTATACATACCATGAACATTTACCCAAGCAAGAACAAATATAAGAAAGGTTATTATCACTAAGAGAACAGCAACAATAGACGTGTTCAGTCTTTTTATCTTTTTTGCTTCGCTCTGCGGCTGTTCATCAATGTAGATTGGAACATAACCTGCAGGCTGTTCTTTTAATATTGTTATTTCATTTTCTACTATTTCTTCTTCTACTCTATATTTATTAAGGTTTGTCTTTTGATATATATTATTATCTCCGAACATATTGCATCTCCCAATATCAGTTACTTTCTTCTACTTGTTCTATTACTGCCTCTGATTCAATCGCTTTTATTACTTTCTTATAATGTATCCCGCTCCCAATTATTGCAGTTATCAGTACTGCTATTATTACGCATAATGTTATAATCGTTTTCTTATAAATATAGTTTAGATAAAAACTATCAGAAGCATTTTCTACTATTATTACCGCATCAGAATCATTAGCCTTACTGACAATTTGTTGGTTTTCATTATTTGTAATATTCGCAAAACTATTGTTTATTGTGGAATTAGTTGTTCCATAAGAATTGTATTTTTTTTCATCGACTCTACTACTCATACCTAATTCTCCATATAATAATTCTCTCTAACTATATTTTATCTACAAAGTACACACATATATACTTTTAATGAGACAAATTATAGATTTCTATTTTTCTCTTGTAGCAATTTATTATTATTATCTACTCTGTAATCATACCGCAAAAAACTCAGGCAGCATATGTATTCACGCTCCCTGAGTTTAATTCTAATAATAAAACATATCAATATTTATCAGTCAAAAATTTATATTAGTCAATCTCGATTTCTTCATTAGGATTTTCATCCCTAAGCTGTTCCTGCTCATGGTATTCTTTTTCTGTATTAACACTCCAGATATTAGTTCTATCTGTCTTACCACTGATAATATTCTTAACAACCTCAAATGATGTGCACATTGAATGATCAATGTTATTATAACGGTGCTGACCATTTCTACCTACGCAGTATAGGTTATCAATTGAATTCAGATAATCTATAAGAGTATCAATTTCTGAATATGTATCAAAATATGCTGGATAAGCCTTTTTAACTCTTTCTACATGATAGTCAATGACATCTGCTTCTTTATCGATGAGCTTAAGTGTAACCATTTCCTTAATACCCATCTTGGCAAATTCATCATCTGTCATACTCCACATATCATCGCCTTCGTTACAGAAGTACTCAAGACCCATCCATACTGTATGTTCAAGGTCTTTTACAAGATATGGAGACCAGTTATTGTATATCTGGAATCTACCCATCTTAACATTTCTATCATGTACATATACCCAGTTATCTGGAACAATGTTACCCATTGTCTTAGTATTTGTCTTATTCTCAAGATTGAGATGAGGTATAAGAACACCTACTGTCATATAATCACGATATGGAAGACCTGCAGCAATTCTTGCTGGATCTGCTGGTACATCATTCATTCCAGCTACAAGATCCTTGATAGGCATTGATGAAATAACATAATCACCATCAAGTGTAACCTCTTTGCCATCCTGAATATATGTAACTCCAGTGATGTGGTTATCCTTTTTGTTGATTTTTACAACCTTGGCATTCATTATGATTGTTCCGCCAAGCTTCTTAACTTCTTCTGCTGTTACGTCCCATAACTGTCCAGGTCCAAGCTTAGGATAACTGAATTCTTCGATAAGAGATGTTTCTACCTTTCCATCCTTCTTACCTGCTTTCTTATTGAGAGCATTCTTAAGAACCGCCATAATTGAAACGCCCTTTACTCTCTGAGCTCCCCATGAAGGATCAATTTCACTTGGATGTCTTCCCCACAGATTTTCTGTATAGTGCTCAAAGAACATTGAATACAGCTTTTTACCAAATCTGTTAATATAGAAGTCTTCAAGCGAATTCTCTTTCCTCTTAAAAATAAGAGATTTCATGTAACTGAATCCAGCTACAATTGTTGTTCCAAGACCCATGTTTGTAAATGTTTCGAGCTTAAGAGTAATAGGATAATCAAAGAACTTCATGTTGAAGAAGATTCTTGATAATCTGTTCCTTCTAAGCATTACTCTGTCTTCTTTTTCTGGATCTGGGCCACCTTTAGTGAGTGAAGATGGTCTATTCAGTACAATGTCATCATATGATGCACTTCCCTGCTTTGGAAGCATCTTATCCCACCAGTCGTTTACTTCAGGTACCTTTGAAAAAAATCTGTGTCCGCCCATATCCATACGGTTTCCTTTATATTCAACTGTTCTGGATATTCCGCCGAATTTATCACTTTCTTCAAATACTACTACCTGAATGTCATCTGACTTAGTCAGTAGCTCATATGCCGCCGTAAGTCCTGCAGGACCTGCGCCGATAATAAGTGCTTTTTTCATTACGTTCGCCTTTTCTCTTTTATAATATATTTCGCTTTTAGCATTTTACCATTGTTTCAAAAATATGTCTATTAAATGGACTTTTTTTACTCTATTATCGCTTTTAACACAACCGGATTGTGGTCAGAAGACTTAAAATCATAGTCAAGCGTCTCACAACTCTCTACTTTTATGTTATTTGACAATATATATCCATCTATTACATAATACTGGAAACTATCCTTATCTGCCGTTGCATAAGGCTCTAACAAAGATCTACAGCTAGGTACACCATTATCCATTATGAACTGGTACTCATCTTCATAATCTTCTGTATCTATAAGACCGGCTTCCCAGTTGCCTTCGTATACTTCATATGCAGATGTATCTATATTTGAAAACGTCTGATTAAAGTCGCCTCCTGCTATTACATAATTTCCTTTTTTATTTTCTTCATTTAATAAATCAAATAAAATTTTGGTCTGAGCTATCTTGCCTTCTCCGTCATCATATGCTTCTAGATGAAGATTAACTACTACAAGCTCTTTATCCGTTCCCTCTACAGGAATCCTTGTAATCAATAGACACCTCTTAAGATTTCCTATTCTTACAGGCCATGTAAAAGAAGTAGGAAGTTTAATTCTACTTGCCTCTGACATTTCAAAATCCGAATATGTTGTTATTCCGCCATATACCTTGCCTATTGGTGGTATAGGATATGGTATGAACAATACGTTAAAATTACAGGCAAATGCATAATTCTTTTTACTATTTACATTTGCAACATATTCAACTTCATCTACATAGCTTGATCTGTAAGAATCTCTGTCGATTTCCTGAAGCATAACTATATCTGTATCTTCAGCTGCTATTATAGAGCTTATATCATCCATATTTTGATACAAACGCTCTTCATCTGCTGTATTTACCATAGTTCCGCCATCCATAAAGAAATCAGCATTATCTCCAAGCGCTCCATAACCTATATTCCAGGTCAGTATAGATATCTCATCACCTTTATTTAATACTTTTGAATCAGAGTCTGACTCAATAATTTCTACTGTTTCCACGTCATCCGGATTATATTCTATTATTGTCAAAAAGCCCAAAAATCCTACCACTATAAGTACAAGTATTATTATTACTATTAGTATTATCTTTATCAGCTTTACCAGAATATTTCTCATAACTCTATCTTTTACCCTTTAATCATTAGTATTCAAATTTTCCATCATTTTTTTCTTCAAGTGCCTTGATGAAATTGTAAGTAAATTCATTAAAAGGTGCATTTAGGCCATTCTCCTTAGAAAGCCTTACTACTGTTCCAGAGAGCATTTCAATCTCTGTATGTCTCATGGCATCCAGATCCTGAAGTGTTGAATATCTTGCAGTCTTGTCGACCTTATTCTTAGTTCCATAACCAGTATCATTACCTGTACCTGCAATATCTATTCCGTACTTTGCAGCCAGCTGAACCACTTCGTTTCTAAGGTCATTTCTAAGATTTGCAACATATTCACTATCAAGATATGCTCCATATCCAACGCCCAACATTGCCTGTGGCAGATTCTGACTAATATTAAGAGCATATTTAAGCCATATTTCTTTTTGTATATCTTCACTTATATGATAAACAATTGGTGTATCATCAAATATATTTCCAATTTCCTGTACTCTCTCAGATACACTATGATCCTTTTCTCCAAATATTATTCCCATATTATCAACAGGTGGATTAAATTTAATATTATTGCCTTCTCTTCTTGATGCTATTCTGATTAGTGA
>CAMJFD010000177.1 GCA_946404845.1 uncultured Butyrivibrio sp.
CTTCAGTATCGCAAAGAAGGTAAAGGATTCAATTTCTTCCACTTCAATATTGATTTAGCTGGTGGCCCTTGTGTAGCAAAGAGACTTTCAGGTTGTGGTTCAGGATGTGAATACCTTGGTGTTACTCCTTGGGGAGATTTATATCCTTGTCATCAGTTCGTTGGTAACGAAGATTTCATTATGGGTAATGTTTTTGAAGGTATCAAACGTAATGATATAAGAGATATGTTCAAAGAGAGTAATGTTTATTCTCGTCCAGATTGCCAGAAATGTTTTGCAAGATATTATTGCAGTGGCGGATGCGCTGCTAATGCATATAATTTCAATGGAGATATCAATACTACATACAAGCATGGTTGTGAACTCCAGAGAAAACGTATTGAATGTGCAATAATGATAAAAGCGGCTTTGGCCGAATAAATAGAGAAAAGTCTAAAATAAGAAGGGGGCTTTTCTGCTAGAAAACAAGGAGGATTGTAACTATGAAAAGAGGCAAAGCGATAATATCGCTAATAATTTGTCTTGCGTTGTTGGGATTACTTGGTTACACAGCATTATTCGGAATCGGAGCAGATAAATCCGGTTCTATGAAAGGAATTAGCCTTGGACTTGACCTTGCAGGTGGTGTAAGTATTACATACGAAGCAACTGGTGATACAGATCCTAGTGATGAGGATATGGCAGATACTGTTTACAAGCTCCAGAAGCGTGTAGAGCAGTACAGTACAGAAGCTCAGGTATATCGTGAAGGTACTAACAGAATTTCAATTGAAATTCCTGGTGTTACAGATGCTAATGCTATCCTAGCAGAACTTGGTCAGCCAGGTAACCTGTATTTCATCGCACAGACAGATTCAGACGGTAATGAGAACTACTCATATACTGTACTTGAGGATGGGTCAATTGGGTATGCACTTAACTACACACTTGAAGAACTTGAAGCAAACGGAAGCATTGTTCTTCAGGGTGAAGATGTAGCTAATGCAACAGCTGGTTATCAGAACAGCGGTACAGCTAATACTCAGGAGCCAGTTGTAGAACTTGAATTTACAGAAGATGGTGCTACAAAGTTTGCAGAAGCTACAACAAAGGCTTATGCAGCTGGTGAGTCAATCGGTATCTATTATGATGGTGAATTCATCAGTGTTCCTACAGTTCAGGCTGCTATTACAGATGGTAAGGCAGTAATTACTGGTGAGAGTTCATATGAAGATGCAGCAAACCTTGCTTCAATGATTCGAATTGGTGGACTTAAGGTGCAGCTTACAGAACTTCGTTCTAATGTAGTAGGTGCTCAGCTTGGTTCAGAAGCAATTCATACTAGTTTGATCGCTGCATGTGTTGGTTTTGCACTTGTAGTAATCTTTATGATAGCAATATTCTATTTACTTGGTTTCTCAGCAAGCGTAGCTCTTGTATTCTATTGCTTACTGATGGTAATACTGTTATCAGCATTTGAGATAACACTTACACTTCCAGGTATTGCAGGTATTATTCTTTCAATTGGTATGGCCGTTGATGCGAACGTTCTTGTATTCTCAAGAACAAGAGAAGAGCTTGCAGCTGGTAAGAGCGTAAATGAAGCTAGAAATAATGGTTATAAAAAAGCAACATCTGCTATCCTTGATGGTAATGTTACAACACTTATTGCTGCAGTAGTTATATTTGCACTTGGTTCAGGTACTGTTAAGGGATTTGCTTCAACACTTATACTTGGTACTATTGTATCAATGTTTACAGCACTTTTTGTTACAAGACAGATTACAAATATCCTTTATAATCTTGGCCTTCAGAATGTTAAGCTGTATGGTAAGGCAAAACCTGTTAAAGAGCGTAACTTCATTTCTATCCGTAAGATTACATACAGCATTTCAGTTGTAATCATCGTAATTGGTTTTGTTGTAATGGGTGTAAATGGCGGAAGAGGCGTTGGCGCATTTAACTACAGCCTTGATTTCGTTGGTGGTACATCAACAACAGTTACATTTAATGAGTCATGGACAACTGCTGATGTTGAATCAGAAATTGTTCCTAAGATTAAAGACCTTACAGGTGTTTCATCAGTACAGGTACAGACAGTTACAGGTTCTAATCAGGTTATCTTCAAGACAACAACTCTTGATGTAGATCAGAGAACTGCTGTAGAAGAAATGTTTGAAAATGATTATGGTATTGCAGAAGAGAATATTTCAGCTGAGTCAATCAGCTCAACTATTAGTAGTGAGATGAGAAACGATGCTGTAATCGCTGTAGTAGTAGCTCTTATCTGTATGCTGATTTACATCTGGATCAGATTTAAGGATATCAAGTTCGGTACAGCTTCTATTATCGCACTTGCACATGATGCGCTTATCGTAATCGTATGTTATGCAGTTACAAGACTTCAGGTAGGTAGCACATTCATTGCTGTTATTCTTACAATTATCGGTTATTCTATCAACGATACAATCGTTACATTTGACCGAATTCGTGAGAACCTGCATGGAGCAAGTACAAAGGATAAGCTTGCTGAAGTTGTAAATAATAGTGTATCTCAGACTCTTACACGAAGCTTATTTACATCTATAACAACATTCCTTATGGTATTTGCACTGTTTATCTTTGGTGTAGCTGATATCAGAGCATTCGCACTTCCTCTTATGGTTGGTGTAGTTTCTGGTACATACTCATCAATATTCATTGCATCATCACTTTGGTTTGATCTTAAGACATTTAAGAAGAAAAACTAATATATAGTTATAGAATTGTTATGGGACCATGAAAGATGAGAAATCATTTTTCATGGTCCTTTTTAATGTACTTATATCTTGGTATGTTTAATATGTTATTATAGTAGGGCATGAGTTTAGCTTATTGCTTATTATGCAAATTGATTATGAATCGGGAGTAATGATATAAATGTCAAAGTGGATGGTTGCTGCCAAAAAGGCGGATTTTGCAGAAATAGGACAAAAATATGGTATAAGTCAGATTACAGCCAGACTTATCAGAAATAGAGATATTGTTAGTGATGATCAGATAGAAATGTATCTTAAAGGCGATATGAGCATGTTACATGATCCATATGCACTCAAAGATATAGAAAAAGCAGCTGAAATAATAAAGTCAGCTATTATAGAAGGCAAGAAAATCAGAATAATTGGCGATTACGATGTGGATGGTATTACTTCTACATTTATTTTACATTCAGGATTAAAGATGTGTAATGCAAATGTTGACTATGTATTACCACATAGAATTGTAGATGGATACGGACTTAATAATAATCTTGTAAAAAATGCTCATGATGATGGTATAAATGTCATATTAACCTGTGATAATGGTATTGCAGCTGCAGAACAGGTAAAATATGCTAAAGAGCTAAATATGACAGTGGTAGTTACAGATCACCATGAAGTTCCGTTTGATACTGTAGATGGTGAAAATATCGAAATATTACCACCTGCAGATGCTGTAGTTGATCCTAAACAAAAGGATTGTAAATATCCATATAAAGAAATCTGTGGAGCTGTTGTGGCTTATAAATTTATTCAGGTACTTATAGATAAGTTTAGAGATGATGAAAGTCAGAATCTGGTTCAAATAAATGGTAGTATGACAGCTGATTTATTTAATGAGCTTATTGTATTTGCTGGCCTTGGAACGGTATGTGATGTAATGCCGCTTTGCGATGAGAACAGGATAATAGTTAAAGAGTCACTTAAGAGAATTGGCAGCATTCATAATAAAGGACTGCATGCACTTATAAGTATTAACGGGCTTGATGAGAATTCAATGTCTTGTTATCATTTTGGATTTATTATCGGACCTTGCCTTAATGCTACAGGAAGACTTGATAGTGCAGAAAGAGCACTTAAGCTTCTTCAGACTACAACAGATGCTGAGGCTATGCTCATAGCATCAGAACTTAAAGAGCTAAATGACAGTCGTAAAGATTTGACAGAAAAAGGCGTAAAGACAGCATCTATGTATGTACAGGATAATTTTGACAAGGTTCCTGATGTAATTGTTATATATCTTCCTGACAGTCATGAATCTGTTGCCGGAATTATAGCTGGTAAGGTAAGAGAGAAGTACAACAGACCATCACTTGTTATAACAAACGGAAGCGATGGAATATGCAAGGGATCTGGAAGATCCACAGAGAACTATGACATGTACACAGAAATGAGTAGGTGTAAGGATCTGTTTACTAAGTTTGGTGGTCACAAGATGGCAGCAGGTTTTTCACTTCTGCCAGAGAATATTGATGAACTTCGTATCAGATTAAATGAGTATTGTACTCTTACAGAGGAAGACTTTATTCCTGTAGAGCATATCGATATGGCAATGCCTCTGCAATATGCAACTAATGAACTTGTAAAGGAATTTGAACTGCTGGAGCCATTTGGAAATGGTAATAAGAAACCTTTATTTGCTGACAGGAATATAAGACTTATATCCGGCAGAATTATGGGTAAAAACAGAAACTGCGGAAAATATAAAGTAGTAGATGCCAATGGACGCAGCTATGAAATGATTTATTTTGGCGATATGGAAAAGTGGACTGAATTCCTGAATGAGAATTTTGGAAGAGATAATACTGACAAATTATATGAAGGAACTCTTAGAGATGATATGAGTATAAACATTGCATATATACCTGATATAAATGTGTACAGGGGATATGAGAATTTGCAGATTATCATGCAGGATTATATGGCTATTAAATAAAATAGCCGTATAACCACAAAGACACACGCTAAAAGCGTGTGTCCTGCGGTTTTCTTATGAGGGGGAGATAGTGAGTTCATCAACTATCTATGTATATAAATATACAGATGAAATATGAACAAATTGTGTTCTAAAACAAAAGAAAAACAGAAGAAAAATATATGAATTTATGAAACCATACGAAATAAAGAAAGGAGTATGAGTATGAAATTATTAGAATTATTAGAGGGACTGGAATATAGCGTTACAGCTGGAAATACAAGTGATGTAGTTGATCCTGCAACCGTAGAAGTAGGCGAAGTAATTAACGATAATAGAAAGATTTCAAAAGATTCTGTCTATTTATGTATTAAGGGAGCAAATTTTGACGGTCATTCATGTGCAACTGATGCATATGAAAAAGGTGCAGCTGCAATCGTAGCAGAGACTGATGTAGAACTTCCAAAAGACTGCAAGATGCCTGTAGTAAGAGTTAAGGATACTAGATATGCTATGGCATTTATATCTGCTGCATATTTTGGACATCCTGCAAAGAGCCTTAAAACAGTCGGTATTACAGGTACTAAGGGTAAGACAACTACAACATATCTTATAAAGAGTATGCTCGAGAATGCCGGTCACAAGGTAGGTCTTATAGGTACTGTAGAAGTTATTATTGGTGATAAACATATTCATTCTGAGAATACAACACCTGAGTCATATACTCTTCAGATGTATATGAGACAGATGGTAGATGCTGGCTGCGATACAGTAGTTATGGAAGTATCATCTCAGGGACTTATGCTCCACAGAAGCCAGGGATTTATTTTTGATATTGGTATATTTACAAATATTGAACCTGATCATATCGGACCTAACGAGCATAAGGACTTTGAAGATTATATGCATTGTAAGGGACTGTTATTCAAGCAGTGCAAAATTGGTATTGTTAATGGCGATGACAGCCATGTTGATGATATACTTGAAGGACATACATGTGAAGTGGAAAAGTATGGTATGAAAGAGGGTGTTGATATAAGAGCTCTTAACCTTGCTTATATACATAAGCCAGGTCAGCTAGGAGTATTCTTTGATACAGAAGGCCTTATAAATATCCATGCAGAAGTACTTACACCTGGTAAATTTAGTGTTTATAATGCACTCTGCGCTATATCAGTAGCAAGACATTTTGGCTGTACACAAGAGGAAATTGTTTCTGCTTTGAAGAATGCCAAAGTTAAGGGTAGAATAGAGATGGTAAAGGTATCTGATGACTTTACACTTATGATTGACTATGCTCATAATGCTATGGCGCTTAAGAGCCTGTTATCTACACTTAAGGATTATCATCCAAACAGACTTATCTGCCTGTTCGGTTGCGGTGGTAACAGATCAAAGCTCAGAAGATTTGAAATGGGTGAAGTAAGTGGAAAGCTTGCAGACTTTACTATTATTACATCTGACAATCCTCGTTTCGAAGAGCCTGCTGATATCATGAATGATATAGAGACAGGTATGCAGAAGACTGATGGTAAATATATTAAAATTCAGGATAGAAAAGAAGCTATAGCCTATGCAATTGATAATGGAGAAAAAGGTGACATTATTGTTCTTGCAGGAAAAGGACATGAAGACTATCAGGAGATAAAAGGTGTAAAATATCATATGGATGAAAGAGAATTAATTCAGGAGATACTGAATGAGCGAAGTGTACGCTAAGATTATAATTGATATATCACACGAAAAGGTGGACAGACCTTTTACTTATAAGATTCCGGAAGAACTTCTGGGCACAGTTAAAATAGGTAGCTGTGTCCAGATACCTTTTGGAAATGGAAATAAAATCAGAAAAGGTTACGTAGTTGAGCTTACAGACAATGCTGAATATGATCCTGCCAGGATAAAAAGTATAATGGCAATGG
>CAMJFD010000178.1 GCA_946404845.1 uncultured Butyrivibrio sp.
GATGCGGCTCAGGAATGGCAATAATGGTAACGACAGTAATAAATATACTTGTAAATATAGGTCTTTTACCACCTACAAGAACCATACTGCCACTAATATCTGGCGGCGGCAGCATGATTCTCGTCATGTATATTCTGGTAGGAATAGTGCTGTGTATTTATAAATATAAGAATATTTACACAAGTAATGTAGTTCTAAGAAAAACAGTTTTTAATAAATCAAAAATGTTTGGATGATTTTTGGCAGTAATTATAAATTGTGGTGGTGAGATGTAGCAGGCTGATGTTTCTTGTGACATATTTTTTGTAAACTTCGTTTCAAATGGATATAATGATAATAGTATAACGTCAAATTGGAGCGGAGATATTGGCATGAAGATATCAGGTGCGCATACTTTTACTTTGGATAATGGTTTTGTAAAAAAAGATGTTTATATAAAGGACGGTTTTTTTGTCGCAGCAGAGGATACTTGCAATTCAGAAGTTATTGATGGGAGCGGATGTTATCTAATTCCTGGGCTTGTGGACGCGCATTTTCATGGGTGCGCAGGCTATGACTTTTCGGATTGTGACATAGATGGACTTAAGGAAATCGGAAGATATGAACTGAGAAATGGAGTAACTTCAATATGTCCTGCATCTATGACTTTTCCTGAAGACAAGTTGCTGGGCATATGTCAGAAGGCCCTTAAATATTCCAAGGAAAGAGATGCTTCTAAATCCAGATTGTGCGGCATTAACCTTGAGGGTCCGTTTATCTCCATGGAAAGAAGAGGAGCACAGAATCCTGAATATATCAATAAGCCAGATGCAGAAATGTTCAGGAGATTGCAGAAAGCATCTGGAAATCTCATAAAACTGGTGACGATTGCGCCTGAAGTAGATGGCGCTATAGAATTTATAGATGAATTATCAAATGATGTGCATATATCTGTTGGACATACAATGGCAGATTATGAAACTGCTGAGAAGGCATTTGTGCAGGGAGCGGATCATGTGACGCATTTATATAATGCAATGCCACCTCTACAGCATAGAGAAAGCGGTGTTGTGGGTGCGGCCTATGATAATGACAATGTCATGGTTGAACTGATATGCGACGGATTACATATATCCGCTCCAGTTATGAGAATGACGTTTGATATGTTCGGTGCTGACAGAGTTGTGATTATAAGTGATAGTATGATGGCTACTGGAATGCCAGATGGAGAATATGCTCTTGGTGGTCAGCCTGTTACTGTAAGAGGAAGCCGAGCAACACTTGCAGATGATACGCTTGCAGGTTCTGTTACTAATCTGATGGATTGTATGAAAATAGCTGTATCTAATGGCATTCCGCTTGTAGATGCTGTTAGATGTGCTACCTATAATCCAGCAAGATCAATTGGCTTAGATGATAAGATTGGATCTATTGATGTAGGAAAGATGGCAGACTGTGTCTTATTAAGCAGAAGTGATTTATCGGTAAAGAAGGTTATAAAAGGCGGAAGAGTAGTGATGGGTTAAAAGGGTTTGAAATTTTTCATTTACAGAAAAGCTATTTGCAACTTTTTTGGATAAATGATATAGTAAATCAAAATGATTTGGACAATGGCGTCTGCTTTTTAAAGAAAGCAGGCGCTTTTTTTGTTTAATAGGAAATTGCTCTGCAAATTTCCTATTAAACAAAAAGCGCTCCGCGCAGGATGCGCACTCGCGCGAAGTGAAAATGCTGCAAAAATGCAGCCGCGCTCGGCGCGAGAATGTCGCTAGCGACATTCTTTATTCTTAATACGAAAAAATGCATTTTAATTTATTCAGGAGGTTTGTAAGTGAGAGCAGTTATAGGATTAATCCCGTTATATGATGAAAACAAAGAGAGTGTCTGGATGTTACCGGGATACATGAAAGTTATAGAAAAGTGTGGAGGGATGCCTATAATATTGCCATTTACAGATGATGAAGACGAACTTGGTCAGGTTTATGAAATGTGTGATGGAATTCTTTTTACCGGCGGACATGATGTATCACCAGCTATTTATCATGAAGAAAAGAAAAGTACCTGCGGCGTTAGCTGTGATGTGAGAGATGCGATGGAGAATTTTTTGCTAAAAAAGTGTCTTGAAGATAATAAGCCATTGTTTGGAATATGCAGAGGTATTCAGTTCATAAATGCAAGTCTTGGAGGAACGCTATATCAGGATCTTCCAAGTGAGTTTGAGAGTAAGACAGAGCATCATATGACTCCGCCATATGACAGAGCAGCTCACAAGGTAGAAGTTTTGCAGGATACAAAGCTTGCGAATATTATTGGGAGCGGAGTGCATGAAGTTAACAGTTATCATCATCAGGCTATAAAAGAATTATCTCCAAGGGTAGATAAAATGGCTGTTTCAGAAGACGGACTGGTAGAAGCAATAGCTGTTAAGAACCAGAAGTTTGCAGTAGCAGTTCAGTGGCATCCTGAGTTCTCATATGAGAATAATCAGGACAGTGTAAGTGTTATTCAGGCATTTGTTGATGCTTGTATATAAAAAATATTACAAAGCAAGGGAGAAGTAAATTATGAAAAAAAGATTTTTAGCAACACTAATTGCATGTGCCACAGCATTTTCAGTTGTAGCATGTGGAGGTTCTACAGAACAGACAACAGATACAACAGAAGCTACAGAGAAAAGCGCTGAGAGCACCGAGGAGACTACTGAAGCAGCTGCTGAAGAAACTTCAGAAGAAGCAAGTGCTGATGGAGCAGCATCTGATAAAGTTTGGGTAATTGCTACAGATACAGCATTTAAACCTTTCGAGTATACAGATGACAACGGCGACTTCGTAGGTATCGATATGGATATTCTGGCTGCTGTAGCAGAAGATCAGGGATTCCAGTATGAAGTACAGGTTCTTGGATGGGATGCTTCAATAGCTGCATGCCAGGCAGGACAGGCAGATGGTATGATTGCAGGTGCATCTATTACAGATGAGAGAAAGGAGTCAGGCTGGATTTTCTCAGATGGATATTATGATGCAAATCAGAGCATGGCTGTAGAAGCTAATTCTGATATCGCAGGTTTTGAAGACCTTGAAGGTAAGTCTGTTGCAGTTAAGACAGGTACAATGAGTGCTACATATGCTGAGGGTCTTTCAGAAGACTATGGATTTACAATTTCATATTTTGAAGATTCACCAACTATGTATCAGGCAGTTGTAGGTGGTCAGGTTGCAGCATGTTTTGATGATACACCTATTATGGCTTCTAACATCAAGGATACAGGAATTTCTATGAAGATTCTTGAGGATACAGGAAATGAACCTGCATCATATGGATTTGCAGTATTCAATGCTGATAACCAGGAACTTGTAGATATGTTCAATGAAGGTCTTGCTAATATCAAGGCAAACGGAACATATGATGAAATTATTGCAAAATATCTTGGAGAATAATTTGCAATTAAGACATTAAGTTTATGGGCCGGGAAACTGGCCCATAATGTTTATTAGAAAGGTATATGTATGATAAAAATAATTACGGTATACGGTGGTATGCTGCTGGCAGCACTTGGCAGAACGTTATTACTTGCTTTACTCGGTCTGTTTTTTGCATGCATTATAGGAATGATCTTCGGTATTATGGGCGTTATCAAAAATAGAGCCTGTAATATAATTTCTCAGATATTTGTTGATATTATAAGAGGTGTACCAATGATTGTTTTGGCATTCTTTGTATATTTTGGTGTGCCATATCTCTTTAATACAATTATTGGTGGATTCTCCATAAGTCTGTCTGCATTGCAGGCAGGTACCATATGTCTTGCGCTGAACTGTGGTGCCTATATGGCAGAGATTATTAGAGCCGGTATTCAGTCAGTTGATATTGGACAGATGGAAGCTGCCAGATCACTTGGTCTTACTTATAGTATGTCAATGCGTAAGGTTGTACTGCCTCAGGCTATCAGAACTATGATTCCTACTTTTATCAATCAGTTCATAATTACGCTTAAGGATACTTCAATTCTGTCAGTAATTGGTTTCCCAGAGCTGGTTAATACGGCCAAAAACGTTCAGGCCAATACATTCATGTCTTTCCAGACATGGGCCATTGTTGGAATTATGTACTTGATCGTGATTACAATTCTTTCACGTAGTGCAAAGGTTGTTGAAAGGAGGCTCAACATTGGTAGATAAGAGTGTAGTAAAGGTAAGTGTCAGGAATTTAAAAAAGAGTTATGGAAGTCTTGAAGTATTAAAGGATATTTCTACAGATATTTATAAGGGTGAAGTATTGTGCATTATTGGTCCATCTGGATCAGGTAAGTCAACTTTTTTGCGATGTCTTAACAGACTGGAAACTGTAACGGGCGGTGAAGTCATAGTAAATGGGCAGAATATAGTTAGTAAAGGTACTAACATTAATAAGGTGAGAGAGAATATAGGAATGGTATTCCAGCATTTTAATCTCTTCAATAACCTTAATATATTGGATAATTTGACTCTTGCTCCAATTGAACTTAAGAAATGTTCCAGGGATGAGGCAGTGCAGCGTGCTAAGAAGATGCTGGCAAAGGTAGGACTTGAAGACAAAGCTGCCAGCTATCCAAGTCAGTTATCTGGTGGTCAGAAGCAACGTGTTGCAATAGCAAGAGCTCTTTGTATGGAACCGGAAATAATGTTATTTGATGAACCTACATCTGCGCTTGATCCAGAGATGGTAGGAGAAGTGTTACAGGTTATGAAAGACCTTGCAGCAGATGGAATGACTATGGCAATTGTTACCCATGAAATGGGATTTGCAAGGGAAGTAGCAGACAGAGTTATATTCATGGATGCAGGATATATTGTGGAAGAGGGCACGCCTCAGGAAGTGTTGGTTAATCCTAAGGAAGAGAGAACTATAGACTTTTTGAATAAGGTATTGTGAGTGGATTATGAAGAATATAATTACAATTAGCCGTCAGTTCGGTGCTGGCGGAAGTACCATTGGACAGAGAGTAGCAGAAGAACTTGGATATTATTATTGTGACAAGGATATGATTGTCAGAGCAGCTATAGAAAGTGGTAATTTGACTCCTGATGAAGTCAGACATTATGATGAGAAAGTACCTGGAGAATTTGGACTGGGTGAGAGTCTGTTTGACTTTTATAACAAGCCATTGGATGAGCGTCTGTTCAAGGCTCAGACAGAGGCTATCAAGAGTGTTGCAGAGAAAGGCAATTGTGTTATAGTTGGTCGAAATGCAAATATTGTTCTTCAGGAATATGACAGAACTCTGCATGTCTTTATTTCAGCAACTGAGCATTTCAGGATGAAATGGATGCAGAATAAGTTGCCTGAAATGTCAGAAGAAAAGCTTCTGGAAAAAATTCATTCTGTTGACAGGATCAGGAATAAATATTGTAAGCATTATACAGATACAGAATTTGGTAATGCTACATATTATGATTTGTGTGTGAAGAGTTCAACACTTGGAATTGACAGGTGTGTTGATTTGATATGCCAAGTGGCAAGGAGCTAAAGTAATTGTTATTGGATTGTAAGAATATTGCTCGTAGAAATTTAATTATGCTTCTTGAAGAAATGTAATTATGTTGTTGATTATGATATGGTTATTGAAGTCGTTCCTTATGAGCGTATTTTGCGTTTGAGGAACGACTTTTTTTGTTGTGGTTGCTTTGAGGTGGTGGGGAGATGGTGTGTCTTGTAGAAGAAAGTCGTTCCAGGAAGCTTAATATGTGATTATGGAACGATTTTTTGTTGTAGATGATAGGTTATGGAGGAATAAAGTCGTTCCTGGAAGGCTGATATTGGAATTAGGAACGATTTATTGAAGTGGATGATAGGTTGTGGAGAAATAAAGTCGTTCCAGTAAGCTTGATATTGGAATTAGGAACGATTTTATTGAAGAAATATGTTGTAAAAGAATTCAAAGGTAAATGCAAGAATTTTTTCAGATGTAAATGCAAAGCACTTATAAAATAAAAGGTTGGATGATATGTTCTAAGCTTAAATGCAAAAAATAGAGATTTTGGCATTTTTTTGCATTAAGTCTTGTAAATCAATCAGATAGAAGTAAATATAGACAATTAAAAAAAGAGAAAGCCTTGTATTTAGGGCTTTTCAGGCCCAGGCATGAGGGTGGGTGACAGATATTAACACTTCGCATAACTCAAATTAAACGAAGTAAGAGTGTGAAGAATTTGTAACTACCGTTAACTGCAAATCTAACGTAAACTAGAATTCTAAATGCAAATCTAACGTTTTCTTTTTTGTTTCATTACAAATTCCCTCCTAGAAAATAATTTTTATATAAAAAAGGCCGCAACTAGCCCCTGCTCTGCTCTGGCGAGAAATGCCGTATTTTTGCACCGGACAATGTGTCTAGTCCAATATTATTAAATCCATGAGTAATTATATACATAGTAAAAGCAGCGTACAATCGATAATCCGAATCATACACTGCTAATATATTCCTACTAAAGTAATCTCACTGACTCCATGTTGATTCATTTTCAGATGTAGTCAAAGATTCCTTGGATAGCGTCTGTGATATTTATAATGTCAGGATAATGTATCCTATCAATCTTTGAATAACCCCTGATATTCAAATCAAGGAGTGCCATTTTT
>CAMJFD010000179.1 GCA_946404845.1 uncultured Butyrivibrio sp.
CTTGCTCTGCCCATGTCTATATAATATTATGAACGACGTTTCCAGCATTCCGGAATTCAAATATCGCTATAATATATCCCCCATTGCATATTATTCCTCAAACTTTTTTCCAACTGATACCAATTATAATATCATCTAGTAACCATTCTTGTAAAATCTATGCCTTAAGCATGCATGGAACACTTTTCTATTAATAAAAAAAGAGTGACCACAAATGTGATCACCCTTAAGTTTCGGATAAATTAATATCTGTTAGCTACAACCTTTACTCCAGGTCCCATTGTTGTTGCAAGTGTAATACTCTTTAAGTACTGACCCTTAACAGTTGATGGCTTAGCCTTTGCAATAGCACCCATAAGTGCATTGAAGTTCTCTTCAAGCTGAGCTTCTGAGAATGAAGCCTTACCAACTGGAACGTGAATAATGTTAGCCTTATCAAGTCTGTACTCAATCTTACCAGCCTTGATATCAGCAATAGCCTTAGCAACATCCATAGTTACTGTACCAGCCTTAGGGTTAGGCATAAGTCCTTTAGGACCAAGTACCTTACCAAGACGTCCTACAACACCCATCATATCAGGTGTAGCAACTACAACGTCAAAATCAAGCCATCCATCATTCTGGATCTTTGGAATAAGTTCATCTCCGCCTACGAAATCTGCGCCTGCAGCCTGAGCTTCGTCAAGCTTAGCACCCTTAGCGAAAACAAGTACTTTAACAGTCTTACCTGTTCCATTAGGAAGTACAACAGCACCTCTGATCTGCTGATCAGCATGACGGCTGTCACAACCTGTCTTGATGTGAACTTCTACAGTCTCATCAAATTTTGCAGTAGCTGACTTCTTAACGAGAGCAATTGCTTCAGAAGCCTCATACTGCTGTGTCTTATCAATAAGCTTAGCAGCTTCAACGTATTTCTTTCCGTGTTTCATCTCTCATCCTCCGTTAGTCTTCTACTACGATTCCCATACTACGTGCTGTACCAGCGATCATGCTCATAGCACCTTCGATGTCAACAGCGTTAAGGTCAGGCATCTTTGTCTCTGCAATTTCCTTGATCTTATCTTTAGAAATTGTAGCAACCTTATCCTTGTTTGGAACTCCTGAAGCTTTCTTCAGATTGCAAGCCTTCTTAAGAAGTACTGCAGCTGGTGGAGTCTTTGTGATGAATGTGAAACTTCTGTCTGCATATACTGTGATAACAACAGGGATGATAACGTCACCCTTATCTGCTGTCTGTGCGTTGAACTGCTTTGTGAATTCAACGATGTTTACACCATGCTGACCAAGAGCTGGTCCAACTGGTGGTGCTGGTGTTGCCTTACCAGCCTGGATCTGTAACTTAATGTATCCTTCTACTTTCTTTGCCATTTTAAGGCCCTCCTGTAAATATGTGGTCGGCGTACACTTGTCCGATGGAGCATCTTAATGGACAGTATACTCCCACTCCAGAAACTACCGTGATTATCTATTAAATAGTAATCACATTTATATTAAAGTGACTAGCACAATAATATACATTACTTAATTACTTGTCGATACGTCTTACTTCTGCAAAACTGATTTCGACAGGTGTTTCTCTACCAAACAGATCTACGTTAATAGTAGCTGTCTGCTTACCAAAATCCATTCTCTGAACGTATCCAGTAGTATCTTTCCAGACTCCGGCTACTACAGCGATTTCATCGCCAACACCAAAGTCAACTGACATATTCTCTGTCTTGATACCAAGTGGCTTAATCTCAGAATCTGAAAGTGGAACTGGCTTTGATCCAGGTCCTACAAATCCTGTAACACCTCTTGTGTTTCGAACAACGTACCAAGTCTCATCGTTCATATCCATGTTAACCAGCACATATCCAGGGAACATCTTTCTCTGAACTGTCTTACGATTACCATTCTTCATCTCTACAACATCCTGCAGAGGAACGCGAACTTCGAGAATCTGATCTTCAAGATGTCTGTTTTCAATCGTTTTTTCAAGATTGGCTTTTACCTTATTCTCGTATCCAGAATAAGTATGAACTACATACCAATGAGTCTTCTTTTCTGTATTAGAAACTTCTTCACTTGGTGTTTCAAGCTCAGGAGTCTCGGCACTTAAAGATTCCTCATTAAGTTCGTTCTCTTTTTCCATCTCTTCTGACATATGATCTCCTCATATACGAATCTGATTTTTGTACAACTCTTCCTTTAAATTAAAGTGATGTAAGGAAGTTGATTCCAGCTCCAAAAGCATAATCAAGGACTGCAATAACTGCACCACTAATAACAGAGATAACAACTACTGCTGTTGTCTGCTTAATGATATCATCCTTGTTAGGCCAGATAATCTTATTGAATTCAGCCTTAACGCCTTCAAAGAATCCTGAAACCTTATTTGTCTTTTTCTCTGTAACCTTAGAATTTTCCATTTTAATGGTCTCCCTATTTGGTCAAAGATTAAATTACTTTGTTTCCTTATGAATTGTGTGCTTCTTACATGTTGGACAATACTTCTTGATCTCAACTCTGTCTGGATGAGTCTTCTTATCCTTAGTTGTGTCATAGTTACGATTCTTGCATTCTGTACATGCTAGTGTAATTCTTGTACGCATTATTTCACCTCCGCACGGTTTACACTCCGCGCCCTAAACTAATATTTTTTTGCATAAAAAAAAGACCTAAAATTTGTCTCGCTAGACAAATATAACACAGAGTGCCTTATACGTCAATCACATTTTTACAAAATTTATAATCTAAATGATGTTTAAGTACCAGGGCACCAGTGGCAAAAAATGCTAAAATACACAGCCACTTTTCAATATATAAAATAAGAATAAAAATCATAACCTTTTTATATTTTGACCTATTTTAAAATTAATATCAATATCTTGTATTATATTTTTTGATATTACACAATTTTTTATCATAATTTTATAATTTAAATACATTTTTAATCGTTATTATGATAACCATGCTTGATTTATTGACAAATTAATGTTACATTATCATTAACTAAATATGTCTTTGTATGCCCTCGTGCTAACTGCCAAAGGATTGGCAACCGTACTTCGCACGTGAATTCAAGGAAGAAAGGAGGGGCAGCATATGGCTATTATCTCTGGTAATACCTATAATCATTTCATATCGAATTATATTGCGCAAGAAAAGACTCAGTCTGACACGCACAAAAAGAGCGAGTTGCGTAATGTATACAAATCCATAGCTAAACTGAATAAAGAATCCCCTCTGTTTCTACTTAATAAGGATGATACTGTTTCCAATCAAGATGCTGTTGAAGTAAAAGAGAAGGCTCATGCACTCCAGAGCAAAATCGAAACATTAAGGGCCGAAAAAGACACTGCGCAAATACAGCGTAAGGCTTATACAACATCGGAAGATACCGTATCTGCAGAGTATATAGGAAGTAATGAACAGGAAGCGTCTTCCTTCTATATAAATGTAGACAAACTTGCAACCAACCAGGTAAATACTGGTAATTATATTAAAGATAAATTAGTAGATCTTGATGAAGGACAGTATGCTTTTGAACTCAGATTCAGAGGTCAGAGCTATGAATTCCAGTACAGTATACATGATGATGATACTAACCTCGACGTACAGGAAAGACTCACAAGACTAATTAACAAAGCAGGAATAGGACTTGCAGCCAGAATTACTAAAGACGACTCCGGAAATAATGCAATCAATATCATTTCTCCGGATACTGGTATAGGAATAGATAACCCAAGACAGTTTGAAATAACTGAGTCCGATAGTGTTACAACAGAAGGTGCTATAGAATATTTTGGTCTTAATAATATGAGTCAGGAACCATCTAATGCACATTTCACGCTTAACGGAACCGAACATAGTGCTTTTTCTAACAGATTTACAGTTGCAAATGAATTTGATATATCTCTTCATAATATTAATACAACCGGTGAAGATATATTTGTAGGTGTCAGAAATGACAGCCAGGCACTTATAGACAGTTTGTCCAAGCTGGCGGACAGCTATAACTCTTTTCTGGATACAGCAGCAAATATAGAAAACAGCAAATTCAACAGCAATAAACTGATTGGTGAGGCATCCTCAATAGCAAGGAAACACCTTTCAGGCATGGATGAATATGGAATAACCATAAACGATACTGGATATATAGAGATTGATACTGAAAAACTTGATAATCTTGTCAACAATAGCCAGACAGGACCACCGGAAGAATTATCAGATTCTATTTGCGATTTTGTTTCAGCATTAACAGACAAGACCAAGGAAATATCTCTTGATCCTATGAAATATATAGAAAGACCTGTAGTTAATTACAAGAATCCAAGCAGTACCGAGAATCCTTCACCATACATTACGAGTGAATATTCCGGAATGATGTTCAACAATTACTGTTAATCAACTACCGTACATGCTATGCCGCATAGCAACCTTAAAATCGAAAACTAGAGAGCAAAAACAAGAGACTGTCAATCGGATAAGGAAACCGATTTTCAGTCTCTTGTTTTATATTAGAATTCCTTTTCTGTCATTTCAAGTGCTGCAGCTATTACCTGGTCCATGTTGTAATACTTATATGCACCAAGACGTCCGCCGAACATAACATCTCCGAACTCCTCCGCAAGCTTCTGATAATCAGCAAAAAGAGTATTATTCTTATCATCATTCATTGGATAATATGGCTCATCACCTGGCTTCCAATTAGCCGGATACTCTCTTGTGATGATAGTTCCATCACCCTTACCAAATTCAAAATGCTTATGCTCAATAATTCTGGTATAAGGAACCTCACGCTCTGTATAATTAACAACAGCATTACCCTGATAATTATCAACATCAGGGAGTTCCTCTGTCTCAAATCTAAGAGAACGATACTCAAGAGTTCCAAGCTTATAGCCAAAGAACTCATCGATCATACCTGTATACAGAATCTTGCCAAAACTATCGCCATCATTAGATTCAAATGGCTTTGCTGGTACCCCATCAACCATCTTGATGAAATCATAGTAATCAACATTAGTTCTAACTTCGATGCTGCCTGCAAGACTGCTGTCATCTATCATATTTTCAACCATCTGTGTATAACCGCCCATAGGTATACCCTGATAACGGTCATTAAAATAGTTATTGTCATATATGAATCTAAAAGGAAGTCTCTTAATAATAAAAGCCGGCAGATCCTTACAGTCTCTGCCCCACTGCTTCTCAGTATATCCCTTTACAAGCTTCTCAAATACATCTCTGCCTGCAAGACTAAGGCCCTGCTCCTCAAGATTCTCAGCTTCAAATGTATCTGTTCCTTTTTCCTTGCAGATTCTTGCAATCTCTTCAGAAGCCTGCTTTTCGATAATCTCCTTAGCCTCTGCAGGAGTCTTGATACCCCACATTTTGCTGAATGTATTCATATTAAAAGGAAGATTGTATAACTCATCCTTATATACAGCTACAGGTGAATTGATATAATTATTGAATTCAGTAAACTTATTGATATACTCCCAAACCTTCTTATCAGATGTATGAAAAATATGTGCACCATACTTGTGAACATTTATACCATTCTTATTCTCTGTATAAATGTTTCCACCGATGTGATTTCTTTTTTCTATAATTAACACTTTCTTATTCGCAGCAGCAGCCTCATGTGCAAAAACACATCCAAAAAGGCCTGCACCCACAACAAGATAATCATACTTCATTTTCAGGTACTCTCCTTTATCAAAAACAATTTTTCATTTCTGCATTCTCATATAATACAGCCAAAAAAAGAGAGATGCAAATATTGTTTTGCACCTCTCTGATATTCAACGTTTAGACTTACCATTAAATGGTATTGCAAGCCTTACTACTTATTTATGTAAGATGTAGCAAGAATTTATTAAGCCTGATATTTTTCAAGAAGAGAATAGTCACCCATAAGGTCAAGAACTTTCTTACGTCCAACCTTATTGAGCTTTACATACTGCTGCATAACTCTGTTTTCAACAATCTTATCACCAAGATCAGCGCCCTTTTCAAGTGTTGAGAAATCAACTGGGTTAAGATTAAGACGATCGCACATTCTGATTACTGTGCCATAAGCCATTCCTTCGATTCCACGATCAAGAGCTGTAACTAAAGTACTATATGGGATAGACATATCAATTGCAAACTGTCTTACACTCTTATACTGTGCTAAAATCTCTTTCTTTAAAATCTCTGCTTTAGTCATAAATGTTACCTCCAAAAATAAATCCTTATAAATTCCTTATATCTACGAATCAATCGTAAATTTCTGATATGTAATTGCGTTCCGTTTGTATGAATAAGTATAAACCATAAACGTTTTTTCGTCACTATTAATTTGATTAAAATTTTATAGAAATTTTTATAAACTCGATAGATAATTTTGTGTCAATTGCCCTAAAAAGTGGCTTAAATCCGCAAAAAATCTGAAAGCCTGTAACAATTAATTTGCTCTATCTCGTCTTGTTTTGAAACTTTCTTCCGATAACTATTTTTGATTCTTTTTGAGAAATTCAAACAAAATC
>CAMJFD010000180.1 GCA_946404845.1 uncultured Butyrivibrio sp.
TCCACATAGTCTTTGGAAAAGTCTACTTTATCCACATTATCAAGAGGGAGCGTATACATATCCCAGTTATTGTGCATATGTCCATTAATCTGAACACATTGACCAATACCTTTTCTCTGATGTTCCATTCTAGGGCCAAAATTAACCCGTCCCATATTTTCCACTAGAATATCCAGATTCTTGCCGCGTTTAGACAATTTCTTTTTTTCTTCATCAGAAAGACTCATCATCTTCTGGGCTTCTTCATCTGAAATTATTACCGCTTCTTGATTAAGTTCAAGGTCATATAGTGTAACAAGTGGCTCGTTATCCAAAAGTATATTTGCTCTGTCTGCAGTCTCCCATAAACGAATCTTACTGATTGCATCTTCAGTCTCAAGCTTTGACCTGTATAATGTATATCCATAATTCTGTCCAAGCTTTTCCATAGACATTGGATAAACACTGCTTGTCTTGTTACTAATATCATCTAATACAGATATAAGGCTTACCTTGTCTATAAGCTTAAGTTCACCATAAGATCCTCTTTTGATACTATATTCTTCAAGTTCAGGAACTTCCGGGATATCAACGTATTTGGATATAACTTCCTTATATCTCTTGTATTTTTCTGTAATCTGACCGTCTTCTGTCAGTATTCCATCATAATCATAACTCGTAACATCTGGAGTAAGTTGATCATAATAGTTACTACCATTCATGAAACCAAAATTAGTACCGCCTTCAAACATATAGATGCTGACATTACCCATAGAAAGCATATCATCCAGATCCTTAACACTCTCTTCCAGATTACCTCTCATATGTCCGCCATTGCCCCAATGGTCAAACCAGCCAACCCAGAATTCAGCGCACATAAGAGGTCCGCCATTTACATATTGTTTCAGAACCTCAAAACGTTCCTTGGTTCTAGAGCCAAAGTTACCAGTTGGAAGGGCTCCTTCTATGCATCCTCCCGCAAGGCTTTCTGTGAATGGTCCATCACTTGTAATAAGAGGAACTGTAACTCCATAGCTCTTCATCAGATCTCTCATGCGTTCCATATAGCTCTTATCATTTGCATAGTAGCCATATTCATTTTCTATCTGCATGAGAATCACATTACCACCATTATCAATCTGATACTTTGTAATCATAGGCATCAGAACATCATAATACTCTTCTATATGCTTCATATAAGGCTCATAATTTATTCTGAGTCTCATTCCACCTTCTCTTAAAAGCCATGCTGGAAGGCCACCAAACTCCCATTCTGCACAGATATATGGTGAAGGTCTTAGAATCAGATATAGTCCGACCTCCTGTGTCAACTTGATAAATCTCTCCAAATCCAGCATGTAATCAAATACAAATTTACCTTTTTCAGGCTCATGCAGGTTCCATGGAATATAAGTTTCTACTGTATTTCCTCCCATGGCCTTTAATTTATACAATCTGTCTTTCCAATATTCTGGAACTGTACGAAAATAGTGAAACGCTCCAGATATAATTTTAAACTTCTCTCCGTCCAGATAAAAATCATCTCTTACTTCAAATCTGCTCATTGTCCCCGGTCTCCCCATAATATTAGGTACAGGTAGTTTAATTTTCTACCTGTACCTCTTTATTTTCTACATCATTATTATCTTTTTCTTTAATCTCTTTATCTCTATTATCCTGCTTGTAAGCATCCTCTGGAATATTCATAAGGACTTTGGTAATTCTGTTACGCTTAATTCCCCTTGCTGTAAGAGTAATACCATTATCAAGTGTAATAGATTCACCGCCTCTTGGAAGTCTGTCGAGTTTCTCAATCATAAGGCCGCCAATTGAATCATAGTCTTCTGAATCGAGTTCAAGATTAATTGCATCATTAAGATCATCCAGTTTAACACTACCTTCTACAAGGAATCTGTTCTCTCCGACATTCTTGATCAGTTCTTCCTCATCTGAGTCATACTCATCACGAATTTCACCAACAATTTCTTCAAGCAGATCTTCAAGTGTAATCATACCAACTGTTGCACCATATTCATCCAGTACAAAGGCAACGCTGTGACCATTTTCACGCATCTCCATAAGAAGGTCTGCTGTCTTTTTGTACTCATAAGTATAATAGGCTTTTCTCAGATAATCTTTGACATTAAAATTATCCTTTTCATTTATAAGGATCATATCCTTAATATTAATAAGACCAATAATATTATCATTATTATCTTCATAAACAGGAATTCTGGTGTACATCTCCTGTTTAAAAATTCTCATTACTTCATGATATCCACAGTCAGATGGCACACACGCCATATCAATTCTTGGAATCATAACGTCCTTGGCAAGAGCATCACTAAAATCAAATACGTTGTATATGATTTCCTTCTCACCAGTCTCAATAACACCATCTTCATGGCTTACATCAACATATGTCTTAAGCTCGCTCTCAGTCATGACTGTTCTGTTCTCTGTATCAACTCTTAATAGTTTTAATAAACCTGTTGTCACAACATTTACTACAAATACAAGAGGTGTGAGAACCTTCATCAGGAACAGGATGACTCTTGAATAACTAAGAGCAATACTATCAGCATGAACTGTAGCCAGTGTCTTAGGAACTATCTCACCGACAACAAGGATTACAAATGTCAGAATACCTGTTGCTATTCCGATACCAAGCGATCCCCAGATTCCACTTACAAGAACTGTAGTAAGCGAAGATGCTGATAAATTAACTATATTATTACCAATCAGAATTGCTGAGAGCATTTTCTGATAGTTGTCATTTATCTTCATAACCGCAATAGCTTTGGCATTACCCTCATCCGCCATCGTTTTGATTCTGACCTTATTGGCCATTGCCATAGCTGTTTCTGCCGAGGAAAAAAATCCCGACAATAATATTAAAATAATCAATACTACAAACTGCACCACGACCGTTTGCAAAAGAAATCCCTCCTTGAATATATATATTTATGTTATTATATCATCTTTTCTATCTTACTCATAATCTCATCCGGACTTTTGATAAAGTTCTCAGGATCTACACCATTACTTATAAGTTCCTCCTGAGTTCTAAATCCCCAGAGACATGATATGCATGGAAGCCCTGAATTCTCAGCTGTCAAAAAGTCGACTTCAGAGTCTCCGATATAAATGCATTCATCATGATCAGATCCAAGTTCCTCAATAGCTGCAAAAACAGAGTCAGGATAAGGCTTTCTGCGTCGGCCTTCTTTGTCACCAATAGCGACATTTAAGTATTCTCCAAAATACTTATCTCTAAGTTCCTTAACTGCGCTATCAGGTTTATTGGACACAATTGCCATTTTGTATCCTTTATCCTTGAGCTGCTTCATAGCTTCTCTTACGCCTTTATATGGGCCTGTCTTCTCATTGCAGTGTTCAAAATAATACTTCTGATATTCTTCATTAATGTTATTAAAATCTGGATTGGAACTTCCCCCTGGAACAGTTTTTTCTAATAATACTTTTGTTCCATTCCCTACAGATTTTCGTATTTCTTCTAAAGTTTTTATCGGATATCCATGTGCTGCAAGTACATGATTAACTGCATTCTTAAGATCTTCCAGTGTATCCAGAAGTGTTCCATCCAGGTCAAAAATAATAGTTGTATATTTGTTCATAATACTTCTCTTTTCTACTACAAATGCTTTTTAAATTATAATGCTACAATGTCATTTATTTATGTTTTATAATACAAACATAGATTAACCCCCAAAAAAGAGGTAGCAAATGACATTAGTATACTATAGCAATATAAACAGTCTTTTTCAAGAAGACGGCTCCATAGATGAAACCAGACTGAATCTGATATCCAGCTATATTCCTGCTGAAAGATTATCAAAAGCAGATAATTATAAACAAATAAAGGATAAAGTACGCTCAATATGTGCGTCATATCTTCTGTGTTATGGCATAGACAAATGGGCTCATCACTGCCTTTTTGATGGCACTAATGAAGATATAAATCCAGGTATAACAGGATACCGTATAGACACTTCACTTCATGACCTAAGTCTTAAATATAATGCAGACGGCAAACCATATGCTCCTGATTATCCAGGCCTGCACTTTTCAATATCTCATTCAGGAGATTATGTAGTATGTGCATTTGCTGATACCGAAATTGGATGTGATATTCAGGAAGAGCGCAGCAAAAATGACTACGAACGTATTGCGGCCAGATATTATACAGAAAGTGAGAATATAATACTTAATAATATAAAAAATGCCGACCAGAAAATGCACACATTCTATCGCATTTGGTCAGCCAAGGAAGCGTATATAAAATTCACAGGGCTAGGGATACGAGAAGGACTAACAACATTTTCTGTAGATCTTGACAAAAAGATTGTTACATCCATTCCCGGTCACCCATTAGCTCATTTATGCGAACCTCTTACCCTCATAAGAAATACACTCACAATATGTATCGGTACTGAAACCAATAATACTTATACCCAAAAAATAATTTTTTAATTTTTAATCCAAATGAAATACAGGATGAAGATCAATTGATACAGGACTATTATCTGGATTTGTTTCCATAATATCAGCCATAAAGTCCCACCATTTACGGTTGATTTCTGTATCAGCAGCCTTGCTCCAGAGCTCTTCATCTTCTATTTCTATATATCCATATAGAACATCTGTCTCTTCATCAAGGAAAATACTGTAATTATGTCCCCCATGCTCATTAAGCATCTTTTTCATCTCAGGCCACAGCTGATTATGTCTCTTTTCATATTCCTTTTCCTGGCCTTTATATAGTTTCATTTTAAAGCCTTTTCTAATCATACCTTCTCACCTCTTTATACATTTCTTTTTGCTATATCTATATAGGTTTCTAACCAATATTATTTTATAATATTGATAATACTCTTTCTGTTCATTTAATAGGTATTTCTATGCAAAAATGATTATTCTGCGAATAATAATATAACCTTGAATTGTATCGAACATCATTGTAAAATAGGCAAGTGAAACTTTAGTTTAGCTAATTAGAGAAATAAAATCATGCTACTATATAATAGTGGCATATGTATTATGATTTGAGGAGTGTAATTATCATGGCTTTAATTAAGAAACCAGTAACAGGAATGAAAGACGTATTACCTGCTGAGATGAAGCTCAGAGATTACGTTATAAGCGTCATCAAGGATACATATGGAAAATTTGGATTTACTTCTATCGAAACTCCATGTGTTGAATCTCTTGCAAACCTTAACAGCAAGCAGGGCGGAGAAAATGAAAAACTTATCTTCAAGATTATGAAGAGAGGCGAAAAATTAAAGCTCGAAACTGCAAAGGAAGAAAATGACCTTACAGACAGTGGTCTTCGTTATGACCTCACTGTACCTCTTGTTAGATTCTATTCTAATCACCAGAATGAACTCCCTTCACCATTCAAGGCACTTCAGATGGGTTATGTATGGAGAGCCGACAGACCTCAGAAGGGTAGATATCGTCAGTTCATGCAGTGTGATATAGATATTCTTGGTGAGCCATCTAACCTTGCAGAAATAGAACTTATACTTGCTACTACAACAACTCTTGGTCGACTTGGTTTTAAGGGATTCCAGATCCGAATTAATGAAAGAAGGATCTTAAAAGCAATGGCTGCTTATAGTGGATTCCCAGAAGAAGACTATGATTCAGTATTTATCACACTTGATAAGATGGATAAAATAGGTCTTGAAGGTGTAGCTGAAGAACTTGAAAAAGATGGATATACTCAGGAACAGATTAATAAATATCTTGACCTGTTCAAAGCTGTTAATGAAGCAAAGGGTATTGAAGCTATTAAGATCCTTGCAGACAAGCTCGGTGATTTCCTTGAAACAGAAGTAAGAGAAAATCTTGAAGAAATCATTACAAGTGTTGAAGCTACTAAGAATGCTGATTTCGAAATGGTATTTGATCCAACTCTCGTAAGAGGTATGTCTTATTATACAGGAACAATATTTGAAGTTGCCATGCCACAGTATGGCGGAAGCTGCGGTGGCGGCGGACGTTATGACAAGATGGTTGGTAAATTCACAGGACAGGATACACCAGCTTGTGGTTTCTCTATTGGATTTGAGCGTATTATAATGATCATGCTTGATGAAGGTTTCCAGATTCCAGGCGAGAGCAAAAAGCAGGCCTTCCTCATTGAAAAAGGTGTTCAGGGTAAGAACCTCAGCGATATTATCGCACAGGCACAGGAAGCCAGAAAAGAAGGAACTCAGGTACTTGTTGCAAGAATGAACAAGAACAAGAAATTCCAGAAAGAACAGCTTGCAAATCAGGGATATACTGAAATCAAAGAATTCTTTAAAGATAAATTATAATGATATAGGTGTCAAAAGTCATAAATGCGTACATGCTTGCATGTTAAGCA
>CAMJFD010000181.1 GCA_946404845.1 uncultured Butyrivibrio sp.
CGACAAGCAGTGCCAGACAGAATGTGATATTAAAATTTATATCACCAACAGTCACACTACCCATAGATGCATTACGAAAACGCATAACAGTATATACAATGCACGTTGCTGCAAGCAATACTGCTAATATATTATGAAGCTTTCTCTTCTCTTTTGATAAATACTTTGGATATAGATCCATAGTAATCTCCATTTCGTAATCAGCTAATATCCCATAATATGTTATTACATGTACACTATAATGATAAGATTTATTTGAATTCTAATCAACTAAAGTACTCAAATTTAATCATTTTTTACAGCATTTTAATATTTAAAAAGCATTATGATATATTGATTATATCATAACGCTTTATTGTACCTTCAAATATAATTATCAGATTCCTTCTTCTTTCATGATCTTATCAAGTTCAGCAAATTCAGGCAGCTGATCAAATGTAGCAAAATAATCTCTTGCTGTCTCAGGTCTTCTGATCTGTACCACATCTCCGTTCTCCTTAAGGAGTAGCTCTGCGCTCCAGAGTTTACCATTGTAGTTATAACCCATAGCAAAACCATGAGCTCCTGTATCATGTATGAACAGATAATCACCTTTATCAATCTTAGGAAGCTGTCTGTCGATAGCAAATTTATCATTATTCTCGCAAAGAGAACCTGTTACATCATAAGTCTCTGTAAGAGGTGCATCCTCCTTGCCCAGAACTGTTATATGATGATATGAACCATACATAGCTGGTCTCATAAGATTTACGGCACATGCATCAACACCGATGTATTCTTTATAGATATGCTTCTCATGAATAGCCTTTGTTACTAGTGCACCATATGGTCCCATCATGAATCTGCCCATCTCTGTAAAGATTGCTACATCGCCCATTCCTGCTGGTGTAAGAATCTTCTCATACTGCTCCTTAACTCCTGCACCGATAACAGCAATATCATTACCTTCCTGATCTGGAAGATAAGGAATACCAACACCACCTGAAAGGTTGATGAACTTAACGTCCGCTCCTGTCTCTTTTTCAAGCTCTACAGCAAGTTCAAAGAGCTGTCCGGCAAGCTGTGGATAATACTCATTAGTTACTGTATTGCTGGCAAGGAATGCATGAATACCAAAATTCTTAACACCTTTAGACTTCATGATCTTAAAAGCTTCAAAGAGCTGATCCTTAGTCATTCCATACTTAGAATCTCCAGGATTATCCATAATTCCATTACTTAATGTGAATACTCCACCTGGATTAAATCTGCAGCTCATTGTCTCTGGAAGCTGACCAAGAGCCTTCTCTACATATTCAATATGTGTAAAATCATCAAGATTGATGATTGCTCCAATTTTATTAGCATATACAAATTCATCTGCTGGTGTATCGTTAGATGAGAACATAATGTTGTCACCACAAGCACCAATAGACTTACTGAGCATCAGCTCAGTCTTGGATGAACAGTCAAATCCGCATCCCTGATTCTGCAATATCTTCATAAGGATTGGATTAGGAGTAGCCTTAACTGCAAAATATTCTTTAAAACCTTTATTCCATGAGAATGCCTTATATACAGCCTTTGCATTCTCTACCATACCTTTTTCATCATAGATATGAAATGGTGTAGGGAATTTTTTTACAATATCTTCAACCTGCGCTTTTGATAAAAAAGCCTTCTTCATAATAATATTCTCCTCACTTCTCTTTAGCACTTTACTTCAATACATTATCATTTTTATGCAAAAATGTACAGGTATTTTATTTTGATTATTTATACACTAAATTCGATTGTGTTAAATATTTTCAATCTGCCAGTCTATAGGCTCTGCTCCATTTTGTACAAGGAATTCATTAGCCTTACTGAAATGCTTGCAGCCAAAAAATCCTCTATAAGCAGAAAGTGGACTTGGATGTGGTGCTGTCAGTACCAGATGCTTAGGATTTGTAAGCATTGGTATCTTGGACTGTGCAGGCTTACCCCATAACATGTATACAATAGGTCTGTCTTGTTCATTAACTGCTCTTATAATAGCATCTGTAAACTGCTCCCATCCTCTTTTCTGGTGTGATGCAGCCTGATGTGCTCTAACTGTCAGAACTGTGTTAAGTAACAGTACTCCCTGATCAGCCCACTTTTTGAGATATCCATTATTTGGAACATAACAACCAAGGTCATCATTTAATTCCTTATAGATATTTACAAGTGAAGGTGGTGCATCATTTCCAGGCTTAACTGAAAAGCTAAGTCCATGTGCCTGATTTGGTTCGTGATATGGATCCTGTCCCAGTATCAAAACCTTTACATCCTTAAGTGGAGTCAGATGAAGTGCATTAAATATATCATCAGAAGGTGGATATACAACCTGTGTACTGTACTCCGATTTTACAAATTCAAAGAGCTTCTTGTAATAATCCTTCTTAAACTCCTCATCAAGTGCTGGCAACCAGTCATTAGTTATCATTGCCATTTATCATTCACAACCTTTCTTTTTTCAAATTCCTCTTTTATAACTTAATATCTTACTGATACATCTCTGCCTTTAAGATACTTTTTTACTTCATTTATTTCCAGTTCCTTGTAATGGAAAAGAGATGCTGCAAGTGCCGCATCAGCTCCGCCCTCTGTAAGCGCATCGTAAAAATGCTCCAATGTACCAGCACCGCCTGATGCAATTACAGGTACAGAAACTATATCAGCGACAGCTCTTGTGAGCTCAATATCATATCCTGCTTTTGTTCCGTCACAGTCCATACTTGTAAGAAGAATCTCACCAGCACCAAGTTCGTTTGCTTTTCTGGCCCATTCAAGAGCATCTATTCCAGTATCAATTCTGCCACCGGCTGTAAATACATTCCATCCTGATCCATCTGCCCTCTTTTTGGCATCAATAGCTACAACAATACACTGACTTCCAAACTTGTCAGCTCCTTCAGATATGAGTTCAGGTCTTTTTACAGCAGCTGAATTAATTGAAATCTTATCAGCACCTTCCCTAAGAATTGCTTTCATATCATCAACTGTTCTGATTCCTCCACCAACTGTAAATGGGATGAAAACTTTCTCCGCAACCTTTCTTACCATATCTACAACTGTATCTCTTGCATCTGAAGTAGCTGTTATATCCAAAAATGTAAGTTCATCTGCGCCAGCCTTTGAATATGCTTCTCCTACAGCTACTGGATCTCCAGCATCTTTTAAATCAACGAAATTTATACCTTTTACAACACGTCCATCTTTAACATCCAGACATGGAATAATTCTCTTTGTCAGCATTTTTTGTCCCCTTTAGATTTCTACGAAGTTTTTGAGTATCTGCATACCTACATCCGAACTCTTCTCTGGATGGAACTGGCAGGCAAAAACATTTCCCTGTTCAACAGAAGCATCAATAGTAGTTCCATACTCTGTTGTCGCTGTTACTATGCTCTGATCCTCTGCATGAAGATAATATGAATGTACAAAATATACATAAGAATCTTCAGGTATATCCCTAAACAAACGACCCTTATTAGGGTATTTTAGATTATTCCATCCTATCTGAGGAATTTTAAGCTTACCATTATCATCAGGAATTTTGCTGATTTTGCCACGCAAAATGCCCAGGCCTTCAACTCCTATTGTTTCCTCACTTGAATCAAATAGCAGCTGAAGTCCCAGGCATATTCCCATAAATGGAATCTTTTCGTCAGTTACCTTAGTAATAACTTCCTTAAGTCCATACTCATTTATTTTGTTCATAGCATCGCCAAATGAACCTACACCTGGTAACACTACGTGATCTGCCTTGTAAATTTCTGAAGGCTCTCTTGTAACAATTACATTCTGGCCCAAATAAGCAAATGCTTTTTCAACACTCTTGATATTTCCAGCATCATAATCAATTATCGCTATCATATGTCAATTACCGTTTCCTTCGTCATTATTATCGATCTGATAAATAGAATACTATAAATCTTTCTATAGTACCAAAAGAAATTTCATATGACCTGATAATTTTTTGCCAAAATATCTATACCTTATTCCAGGTAATCTTCAAGAGTTCCGCATATCTCCATAAGCTTAAGAGTATATTCCTTCTTATCCTCAATAGCATTGATCTCTTCAATCTCTTCAGCAGTCAGACCATATTCTTGTTCTAGAATCGATTGTATATTATCGTACACGTAATCAACCTGATTTTCAACCTGATATTGTTCAGCACTTGCTGTTACGTTTGAATATTGTCTAACTCCCGATAACAATGCATTAAGAGCTTCTTCTTCCATGTTCATTTCTTTATAGTTAGTATAAGAATCCATATATCTCTGTGCCCAGGATATTGTGCGAGCCTGATTGTACATAAGCGTCTCTTCTTCTGTAAGATTTGTATTACCATATAACAATTTATATGTCTCTTCATAGTTCTGACTTATAAATGCAGACGTTGCTGTTGCCTTTATAATTCGGCTAGGAAGGACAATCGCAGGTAATGCACACAGGATACCAAAACTAATTGCAAAGAAAGCTGCAATTGCAACCTTCTTAGGTGACATTGGTGGACTTGGTTCATCCGGAGCTTTTGGTTTCTTTTCCTTCTTAGGCTTTGGTGCTTTTGGCTTCTTTTCTTTCTTTGGTTTTTCTTCTTTAGGTTTCTTTTCTTTCTTCTTTTTCTCTTTTTTCTTCTTCTCCTTTTTCTTCTTGCCACCGTCATCTTCTTTCTTTTCACCGGCAAGTTCATCCAGAATCTGCTGATTTTCATCTGTTATGCTTGCAAGTTCACCGTTTTCAGCACCTACCTTTTCATCAGCTTCTTCTGTAAGTGTACTAAATAGCTTAGCAAAAAGATTAGCTATAAAACCTTTTTTCTTCTTTTTCTTACCAGAACCTTCTTCACCACCATCATCAGTAGCTCCGCCAGATCCTCCTGAAGATTTTTCTCTTATTTCTCCTTCTGCCTCTTCTGGAGAAACTTCTTCTTCAAGACCTTCAAGTTCTGGTATATCCATGTCAAGATCTTCACCATCTACACCATCTTCTAGTGCATCAAGACCTTCTTCCAAAGCAGCCATTCCGTCATCTGGATTTTCATCTGACTCTCCTGGTTCCTCTTCAGATGGTTCTGATTCTCCACCATCTTCTTCTGGAGCACTTTCTTCCAGGCTAGGTATATCATCCGTGTCTTCTGCTGATATATCAGGCTCTTCTACACTTTCTACTTCGCCTCCTGCTTCTGCATCTATATGAGCAGTACTTTCAAGATCTTCAACATCGTCACTTGCAAGGCTATTCATAATGGCATCAAGATCAGGCATATCAACATCATCACCATCTTCTGCTTTTTCTGGTATCTCTTCTACAATATCCATATCTCCATCGATACCAGCAAGAAGATCATCAAGTTCTGCCTCTTCTCCTGAACCTTCTTCAGGTTCAGGCTGCGCCTCTCCTTCGTCTATTGGCTCATCGGAAGAATCTTCTACAGATTCTTCTGCATCTTCATCACTTCCATCAGACATTGCATCCAAATCTATATCTGGCATTTCTCCATCAGATATTTCTGCTGATTCAGTACTTTCTTCATCTGAAGCAGCTGTTTCTTCTGGATTATCCACAGTACCTAATATATCTCCTAAATCTGATGTATCTGCAATGTCATCAAGACTCAAGTCTTCTGTCGCGCTCTCAGCCTCAAGATTCAGTTCTCCATCAAGAGCATCCAGATCAAGTCCTGATCCAGCATCAGCATTATCCATTCCTGATCCAGCAGTATTTTCAATGTTTTCATCAATATTTATAGAAACTGACTTCTCAGGATCATCTATTTCTCCTGATTCACCACCTTCTATAACAGGCATGCCATCCATTCCATCCAGCATTCCATCTATTGATATTTCCGTATTACCATCTGCAAGTGATTCACCATCTCCATCCTCATTAACAGGGACTTCTGGTGCAACTTCTAACAGCATGTCATCAATAGGTTCAGCATTTTCTTCCATTGCTGGTGCTTCTTCTACTGCAGGCATTTCTTCCATCACTGGAATTTCTTCTGCTGCAGGTGCTTCTTCCATAACTGGAACTTCTTCTACTGCAGGTGCTTCTTCCATAACTGGAACTCCTTCTGCTACAGGAGCTTCGTCCATAACTGGAACTTCTTCTACTGCAGGTGCTTCCTCCATAACTGGAACTTCTTCTGCTATTGGTGCATCTTCCGGAATTTCTACTGATGCTAACAGTTCATCTATATTTGGTGCTTCCTCTGATACTTCTCCGCCTTCCGTTGGCATCTCTGCTACTTCTGGCATTTCTTCCATCACTGGAATTTCTTCTGCTACAGGAGTTTCTTCTAGCACTGGTTCTTCTGGCACATCTACTGA
>CAMJFD010000182.1 GCA_946404845.1 uncultured Butyrivibrio sp.
AATTGCCGGCATCATTGCTGATGAAATGGCTATCGGAATGATCAACCAGAAAACAACAGCTGTAAGACTTATACCTGTCATTGGTAAGGGAGTCGGTGAAACAGTTGAGTTTGGCGGACTTTTAGGATATGCTCCTATAATGCCGGTTAATAATTTTGGTTGTGAGAATTTTGTAAACAGAGGCGGCAGAATACCGGCTCCTGTACATAGTTTTAAAAACTAATATACTTTGATATATTGATGTGATATAGTAATGAGTGTACTAATTCAATTAGTACACTCATTTTTTCATAAGTTTTCATAGTTTAGACACAATTATTAATTAGACTATAATTAAATTAATTGTACAAATTATGTACCATATAGTGATATAATAATATTGTTTTGTTATGTTGGGCTTACTATAATTATTTGACGTAGTTAAGTGACTTTGAATACTACGAGTCGGAGGGAAGATGAAGTTGTCACTTGGGGATAAAATCAACCAAGTAAAAGATATAAGCAAAGTAAAGAATTCGGTAAATTCGTATCTTACACGCAATGCCAGAATTGGGCATAATAATGCCGGTATGAAAGCTATTCCGAAGACAAAGATGACTAAGAAGACCAGGAGAGAGATGATTTCGTCATGGATTTTTTTAACTCCTAGTTTGGTTGGCGTTGGGGTTTTCTTTGTACTTCCTTTCTTTGTTGTTATTTTTTATTCAATAGTAAACAATCCTATTCAAAAAGAATTTGTGGGTTTTGATAATTTTGTAAGAGTATGGAACAATCAGGCTTTTCAGCTTGCAGCATCCAATACTGCTAAGTTCTCGCTTATAGCTGTGCCGCTTGCAGTTGTTTTATCACTTATTCTTGCAATAGTTATGGAATCCAAAATACCGTTTAAGAGTGGTTTCAGGTCTTTTTTCCTGAGCCCTATGATGGTTCCTACTGCTTCTATAGTACTGATTTGGCAGGTTCTGTTCCATTATAACGGTCTGGTAAATGTACTTATCGGACATTTTGGAGTGGACAAGATTGACTGGCTTAAGTCAGCAGATGCCCAGATAGTTATCATTGTACTGTTTTTGTGGAAGAATCTTGGATATAACATGATCCTGTTTATGGCTGCCCTTTCCAGTGTGCCTAAAGATCTTATAGAAGTTGCAAGACTTGAGAGTGCATCAGAGTTCCAGATATTCTGGACTATTAAGATGAGATATTTGTCATCTACAGTGTTATTCGTAACGATAATGTCGCTTATAAATTCATTTAAGGTATTCAGAGAAATATATCTGATGACTGGTGATTATCCTTATGACACACTTTATATGATGCAGCATTTCATGAATAATACATTTGCTTCAGTAGACTATCAGAAACTGTCAGCAGCAGCTATTATTATGGCTCTTGTTATAGTAATACTCGTTGCTATTATGTTTATAACAGAAGATAGATACGGCAAGGACATTGAGGGGTAAATATGCATAGAAAAACAGGATTTGGCGGCGAGTATCGAGAATGCATAGTAGAAAGGGCTCCTCAGAACAGATGGCTGGATGAACCAGGTGGTAAGCCACCAGAAAATGCCAGTACAGGTTCTATAATGGACGCATTTATCGATTCGCAGAATTTAACTAAGGCCCAGGCACAGAGCAGAATATCTGGAGTCAAAGGCTATAATAAAGCGGTACGAAGAGCTAAGAGAGATAAGAGAATAGAGTTTGCGGGGATTGTGGTTGCTACAATAATAGCTGCGTTTTTTGCATTATTATTCCTGACTCCTATTGTGCTGACAATGACAAACTCATTTATGTCATCATCGGAGATCAGTGCAAACTATGGAATGATATTCCAGACTACAGAAACTGGTGGTAAGGTATTTGTATCCAAGACGGTAAATCTTAAATTTATACCTGATATTGTAACTTTTAGTCAGTATTTTACAGTTCTCATTAAGAGTCCTGAATATCTGATTAAGTTCTGGAATACAGTAATATATGTTGTACCTATAGTGTTCTTCCAGTTGTTCGTTGCAATGCTTGCATCATATGGATTTGCAAGATATCATGGCAAGGTCAAGAATATTATTTTCTTCCTATATATTATTCTGATGTTGATGCCATATCAGGTTACACTTGTTCCTAACTACATGGTAACTTCATGGCTGGGACTGCTCGATACAAGATGGGCGATATGGCTGCCGGGTATTTTTTCACCATTTGCGGTATATCTGCTGACTAAGTTCATCAGAAGAATTCCTTATGAAGTTATGGAAGCTGCACAGATTGATGGTGCAGGAGAGTGGCAGATTTTTTCACAGGTATGTGTACCGCTTTGTAAGGGCGGTCTGATATCAATTGCGATTCTGGTATTTATCGATTACTGGAATATGGTAGAGCAGCCGCTTATATTATTATCAAATGAAGAAATGTATCCGCTGTCGGTATTTTTGTCCAAGATAAATTCTGGAGAAATAAGCCTTGCGTTTGCCGTAGCGGTTATATATATGGTTCCGCCATTACTTATCTTTTTATATGGTGAGGAATATCTGGTCGAAGGTATTTCTTATCAGGGAGGAATTAAAGGTTAATTTCATAGCTAGATACAATATTGAATAGAAGAGGGAAAAAGGTATGTCAGAAGAATTAACAGTTCAGGAGAAGAAGTCGAATAGAAAAAAAGATATTATTAAGGATATAGCAATTGTATTCCTTGTACTTATGCTTATCCTAACATTTTTCTCAAATACATTTATGAACTATTCACTTCCACAGGTTGCAACTCAAGAAATTACATCAGGAACTATTTCACCACAGATTAGGGGAACTGGTACAGTAGAAGCATCTGATCCATATTCAGTTAAGGTAACTGAAACAAGAACAGTACAGAGTGTAGCGGTATCTGAGAATCAGCACGTTGAAAAGGGAGATGTTATCTACTATCTGGAAGATAAGGAATCTACAGAACTTACAGAAGCTCAGGAAAAACTTGATGAGCTGGAACTTGCTTATGAGCAGGCACTTCTTGCAGGTGATGTAGATGATGAAACTATTACTAGAATTCGTAATGGTGAAGAGCCAACACTTGATCAGTATCAGGAAATGTTAAAAGCAGCTACTGACAGATATGATGCAGCAAAAGCAGCTGATGATGCAGCACAGGCTGTTATTGACCAGCTCACAGCAAGCCAGTCAGTAGATGATGCAGAAAATGCTTATAATACAGCTACACCTGAATATACAACAGCACAGGCTACATATGATCTTACAACTGTTGAGACATCAATTGAATCTGTTGAAGAAAAGCTTACTGAATATACAGGTAGTTCAGATGGTACTGGAGATAGTGGAACTCTTGCAGAATACAGAGAGAGCAGAAATAAGACATCAGGTACTACTCGTGAGAAATGGAATAAAAAGATTACAGCACTTAAGTCAGAAATCAGTAGTCTTCAGGGACAGAGAAGTTCATTATACTCTCAGAAGAGCAGTTTAAATGATATTATCAATAACAATACTAAGGATACTTCTCAGCTGACAACATATTCTGGTCAGGTTGATAATGTATATTCTGAGCAGCTTGCAAATGCAAACCTTGCTAAAGAGCAGACTGCACTTGAACTTACAAATGCCACAACAGACAGAGATGACATTATCAAGTCAATTAATACTGAACTTAGTCTTGACAGTCAGAGAGATGCTATTGAAAAGCAGCAGGAAACTGTTGATAAGCTTGTAGAAGCATCTACAGGTTCTACTATTACAGCTCCTGTTTCTGGAACTATTACTTCACTTGCATGCACAGCCGGTGAATCTACATCTGCTGATGAAGCAGTTGCAGTTATCCAGGTTGATGGTAAGGATATGACACTTAGTTTCTCAGTTACTAATGAGCAGGCAGCTAAGCTTAAGGTTGGTGCAGCAGCTCAGCCACAGGATGCATGGGCATTTACTGAAGACTTTAAGGCAACACTTACATCTATTTCTGCAGATTCTAGTGAGCCTAATTCTAAGAAAGTATTGAAGTTTACAATTGAAAGTACAGAGGTTACAAATGGACAGTCACTGAGTCTTGTTATTGGAGAGAGCAGTGTCAATTATGATCTTATTGTACCAAGCGGTGCTGTAAGAGAGGATTCAAATGGTAAGTTCATCCTTATTGTTAATTCTAAGTCAAGTCCTCTTAGTACCAGATATATTGCTACAAGGGTTGATGTTGAGGTTCTTGCTACAGATGACAAGAATGCTGCTATCAGCGGAAGCCTTGAAGGATATGAATATGTAATTACCACATCATCAAGCCCTATTGAAGCAGGACAGCAGGTGAGACTGGCTAATTCATGAAGAAACGATTTAGTGATTTTATTTATAAGCTTAAACATCTGTCTAAAAAACAGATTATATGGTCGATAATATTTATACTGTTGATTATTGCTTATTTTGTTCTTGGTTTCTGGAGTGATTCTATAGTAAGGGGCTTGGAGGATCAGAATGAAGGAGAACGATGGGCAGCGAGCGATGACGACAGAATGGCGCAGGTCAATATATATTTTACAGAGGCAAGTGCAGTAACAACTTCTGATATCAGTAAGTTTGAGTATAATATCAAACAGAAACTCGAGGGAGAAGCTGTTGTGGATTCTGATAATTCAACACAAACAGATGAATCTGATACCAGCAGAGATTATGCTGATTGTTATAGTGCATCAGGTACTATAACAATTGATAATGGTTCTAAGTCAATTGAAGTTGATGCATATGGTGTAGGTGGAGATTTCTTTATGTTCCATCCACTTGAGTTTGTAAGTGGTACATTTTTTAGTAGTGATGCACTTATGAATGATGCAATAGTTATTGACGAAGATGTAGCATGGCAGCTCTTTGGTTCTAATAATATTGTTGGAGAATATGTGACTATAGAAGGTATTCCGCATTATGTTTCCGGAGTGTTCAGAAGATCAGAGGGTAAGTTTGAAGAAGCGGCAGGACTAGATAGTGCAGTTGCAATTGTGTCATATGATTCTCTTTCAAAATATGGCTCAATTACAAGTGGTGCTACAACTTCAAGCAGCTCTTCTGATGATGACTCAACTGGAGTAAGTGGCGGAATCAACTGTTATCAGGTTGTAATGCCTAACCCTGTAGATAATTATGCAGCTAATTTCCTTACTTCAGCTCTTTCGCTTGAAGATTCGGGATCGGTTGTAGTTGATAGTAGTGCAAGATTTACAACATCTAATTTATTTAGTATTATTGCATCTTATGGAACCAGAAGTATGAGAACAATTGCCATTGTTTATCCATATTGGGAAAATGTGGCAAGGGGATATGAGGATTTACTTGCACTAATATTAATTTTTAGAGTTATATGTATTTCTATACCAATAATTATTATCTGTATTCTTATTATCTACGGATACAGGCACAAGACATGGACAGCTGCAGGTGTGTTCAGAAAAGTTATGGACTTTAAGTATGACCTTGAATCCGATATGAAATATCATAAGGATAAATGGAAATATTTTTAGTAGGACCACGAAATTGCAATTCTATTTCGTGATTCATATATCATTTATGGATATATACGTTCATGCTATTCAAAATTGTTTGAAGCATGACTACGTAATAAAAGGAGGTAATTTATGAAAAAGAGAACTCTAAATCGAGTGCTCAGTATCTGTCTTATTTCTGTAATGACAGTGTCTCTTGCTGCTTGCGGTAAGAAGACAAGTGATGATGATAATATAGTTGAACAGGCTTCATCATCATCCAAGGACTATGTATATTCACAGGAAGATCTTACAGTGGGTGACCTTACAATGGAAAACATGTATGGGTTATCAGCTGTTGGTGATATTGCTTACTTTACAGAACAGGTTTATTCTGAGGACGGCGATACAAGCTTTAATGTATATGGAGTAGATGGTGAACAGAATGTTGTAACTAATTACAGTATTTCTGTTGCTGATAATGATAGTATTACTATTTATTCTATGGCTGAAGATGGTAGCATGTATGCTATTGTTTCATCATATGATGAAAGTGACATTCAGGTAATAGAAGGTGAGGACGATATAGACCTTAATGGTGGTGCTGTAATAGAAGAAGATACATCTGATGATGCAATTGATATGGAAGAGGCAGATGAAGCTACAACATCTGATGATTCAGATGTTACAGAGGATACAGAAGCAGCTGATGAAGAATCAGAAGAATCTGTAGATGAAGGTACAATTGACCAGTATTCAGAGAGTGATGAAGATATCGATGATTCAGAGGATTCTGATGAAGAATCAGATTTAGAGATTGATACAGATTCTATTTCTGTAGAAACAGAAGATGGTGCCATGGA
>CAMJFD010000183.1 GCA_946404845.1 uncultured Butyrivibrio sp.
ACCACGTCCTACATAACGCTTTGCAATACTTACAACCAGACGGAGGTTAGCTTCAGCAAGACGCTTTTTAGCTTCTTCTCCTCTGTACACATCCATATTAAGTTCTTTCTTTTCCTTGTCAGAAAGTTTATTCTCTTCCTTATCAGCATCAAGAATAGCCTGTGATTCAGCACCCTTTTCCATAGACTGTGCAAGTTCTATCTCCTGCTCTGCTGTCAGAAGTGGAACCTTACCGATTTCCTTCAAATACATTCTTACAGGATCTTCAATACTGATTCCATCGGGAACTGAAAGGTCAATATTTTCAACATCAACCTCTTCCTCATCGCTAAGATCAATATCATCATCAGCTGGAAGATCATCTTCTACTTCCTGCATTCTCAGAACATCTATTCCAGAAGCTTCTAATACTTCAAGAACCTTATCAAGCTGCTCATCATTAAGATTCAGCTCAGCAAAAAAGTCACTGATTTCTGAATATTCAAGTGTATTCTTTTTCTTTTTGGCAAGAGCAAGAATTTCCTTAACCTTTACAGCGAACTTAGCCTTTGTAGCTTCATCCATTGCGCCTTCTTCATCTTCATCTGAATCCTGGCTGGCATCTTCTTCCTCTTTAACCTTCTTAGAAGACTTTCTTGTCTTCTTAGGCTTTTCTTCTGTTTCTTCTACAACAGCATCGATTTCTTCAACATCTTCAGTTGCCTTCTTGGAAGACTTACGAGTCTTTTTAGTTTTCTCTTCAGCAACTACTTCTTCTGCTACTTCATCACTCTTTTTTGATGCTCTTTTCTTTGTTGTCTTTTCAGCATCGTCAGCAGTTTTCTTAGTTGTTTTCTTTACTTCCTTCTCTTCTGCGTCCTTTTTCATCTTACTCTCCATTCCGAAGTTATAATCTTAATCATCTGGCGAAATAACTGTTCGCGATAATTCTTCAAGTTTCTTTTTTCCATCTATAATCATTGGAAAATATCGTGGGTCATCAGGCTTGAGCTCACTCATCTGCTTCTTGTAACTAGCCGACTTAACATCATATATGATGTCATGAAAAGCTTTCTGCCTTTCTTCAGCAGTCTCAATATTAATAAGATTAGTATTGAATAGTTCTGCAACCTGTCTCCTCTGATCTTCATCTACAAAATGATCCACTACTGCAGCCGGTGTGAAACTTCCACTGGATAGTCCTGTGAACATCTCTTTGGCAACATTTTTGTACAGATCATCTGTAAAATCATCTGGAGTGATCCATTTGCTGACCTTTGAAAAAACCTGTGGCTCATCTGCAATCCATGTGATTAGTAATCTCTGCGGTTTCTTCTCTGCATCTGCACCATCCATCTTGTTTTTGACACCAGATTTAGGTCTTTGTGCAGGTCTGACTAATCCGCCCTTTGATGCAATTGACGCAACCAGTTTTCTCAGATCATCTACTGCAATATTATAATTACTTGCTACTGCTTCTATATAGTTTTCACGCTCAACAGCCTCTTCAAACTCACAGAGTTTTCTGGCTATCTCACGATGAAACTCAGTTTTGGATTCAGGGTCGTTCATGTTGTAATTATTCTGCATTACCCTGATTTCAAAGAAGAAAGGATTCTCTGCATCTCTAATACGTTGTTCAAAAGCTTCTCTTCCTTCAGCCTTTATAAACTCATCAGGATCCTTATATGGCTTAAGATTAAGCACTTTACCCTTAAGCCCTGCTTCTTTTAATATTCCTATTCCTCTGATGGCCGCATTTGTACCTGCTCCATCACTGTCATAGGACAAAATAACTGTATCTGTATATCTCTTAAGTAGTTGTGCCTGACCTGTTGTAAATGCTGTTCCAAGAGATGCTACTGCCATATTAAAACCAGCCTGATGCATTGCTATAACATCCATGTATCCTTCACAGATAATCATGTATCCAGCTCTGGCATTCTTGGCCAGATTAAGGCCGAAAAGATTTCGGCTCTTATCAAATATTGGTGTCTCAGGGGAGTTAAGATATTTGGGCTTACCATCTCCCATTACTCTTCCACCAAAGCCTATTACCTTCTGGTTAGTATCAAATATAGGGAACATTACTCTGTTCCAGAATTTATCATGTGTACCGAACTTCTCATCATGAGATGCAAGACCGGCTTCTATAATCTGACTATCCTGGTAGCCTTTACTCTTTAAATGCTTAACAAGATCGTCACTTGTTACATTTGAATATCCCAGTCCGAACTGATTCATAGTCTCTTCAGATAGTTTTCTATCCTTGAAATACTCAAGTCCTTTCTGTCCATTTGGCTGCCTCAGCTGATAATAATAATATCTGGCTGCTTCTTTATTGATATCAAGTAATATCTGCTTCTTATCTCTATAAGCTCTTGCTTCTGGAGAATCATCCTGTTCAGGAAGTTTAACACCCGCCCTGTCTGCAAGCTGTTTGACAGCTTCTGGGAAAGTAAGGTTATCATATTTCATTAAAAATGAAAAGACATTACCACCCTCATGGCATCCAAAGCAATAAAACATCTGCTTTCCAGGCGATACAGAAAATGAACCTGATTTTTCATTATGGAAGGGACACAGTCCAAAATAATTGGCTCCCTTCTTTTGTAAATGTACGTACTGGCCTATGACATCAACAATGTCATTTCTGGAACGCACCTCTTCTATTATTTCATCTGTAAATCGCAATCGTTATTCCCCAACCTTGTTAAAATATCTATGTCTCCTACAGTACATTCCATGATTTTGGAATGTAGTATTCTTCAAACTTGGCAACTGCAAATCTGTCAGTCATCGAACTGACATAATCACATACCACTTTCTCCTTGGCTTCTCCCTGATTCATGAGCTGTTTGAGGTATTCCGGTATCTGATCTATATTGTCCATATAGTGCTGATACAGGATCTTGACCATATCCATGGCTCTGCCTTCTTCACCCTTACATACGGGATTTGTATATACTCTCTCAAACATAAAGCTTCTGATCTGATGAAGCGCAGCATAAACTGGATCAGACATCCATATCTCATCCTTATCATAACTGTTCTCCACAATATCATGGATAAATGTATCGAGCCATTCGCCATTAGTACGGCCTATGACATCTGTGATCTGCTTAGGAACATCTCCTTCACTTAGAATTCCGCCTCTTAAGGCATCATCCATGTCATGATGAATATAAGCAATCTTATCAGACAGTCTGACTACCTTTCCTTCAAGAGTATGTGGCGTTGTATCCATTTCATGGTTGACAATGCCATCTCTTACTTCCCAGGTCAGATTCAGACCCATACCTTCTTTTTCAAGTCTCTCAACTATCCTGAGACTTTGTTCATTATGCTTGAAGCCCAGCGGACAGACAGCATTAAGTGCCCTTTCTCCCGCGTGTCCAAAAGGAGTATGACCAAGATCATGTCCAAATGCAATTGCTTCAGCAAGGTCCTCATTTAGTCTGAGTGCTCTTGCTATGGTTCTGGCATTCTGGGCAACTTCAAGAGTGTGAGTCATTCTGGTCCTGTAGTGATCACCATCAGGTCTCAAAAAAACCTGTGTCTTGTCCTTAAGCCTTCTAAAGGATTTAGAATACAGTATTCTGTCTCTGTCCCTTTGAAAACAAGGTCTTATATCACAAGGATTCTCTTCCCTGTCTCTTCCCTTGGAATTCATACTAAGTGTAGCGTACTGACTTAAATATTCTTTTTCTCTTTCTTCAAGATTTTCTCGTATTTTCAACTCGTCATCCCATCTGCATGAATACTAATATTCAATGCCTTTTAATCAGTCAAAAAGAATCTCCAAAACGCGTACAATATAATTATTCTGTGTAAAGATCAAATTTCCTTTTTATTTTTTAGAAAAAAATAATTTTTTTATTGATATTTTTTATCTTTATTTCTGCCATTCCCTAATTCTGGACTCATATTGATCATTAATCCATGCCACAGCTGCTTCAAAGCCTTCCTGTGTATTCTCAAATTTCTCAGAAACCATTGTTTCAGGATCAGCCTTACCATATGCATAAGGCTCTGGCCATACAGTTGCCATCAGTCTGTCATCTGGATCTCTTTGATCAACCGGTGTAAAGAAAACATTACTAAGTGGTTCTCTTGCAAGTCTATATCTCATTCCCTTATGACTTCCAAAAAAAGCTTCACCATACTCGTAATGTCTTAGATTAAAAAACTCATTTACTTGTATCTCTCCCATTTCAGATCTCCTGTTCCCAAAACTACAAAAATGAATAAGGTCGGCGAAAACTACGTTAACGTCGACCCTTAATATACAATATTATAAATTAGTAAACAACCTTACCTGTATCCTTATGATTGATTACATAATATGCAGACTTCTCTTCTGGCTTTACATATACCTGAAGCTCTTTAATATCCTTGACGTTATTGCCCTTTGCAACGTATTCATCTATTACTCTGTCTGCTATATCTTCTGTTCTGACTTCATATTCACCGAACTGTATGAAGATTTCTTTTTTGGCATTCTTTCTGGCTGCCGCCTCAGACATATCTTTGCTGACATTTTTTACTTTATCTGCAGCTGGTGCAGTTCTCTTCTTTACTTCATTCAGAACAGGCTCTGCCTTTTCTTTGGCACTATTTATATAAGGCTCTGCTTTTTCCCTGGCTGACTTGATATATGGTTCTGCCTTAGAAATAGTTTCTTTTATAACCGGTTCCGCCTTGGAAACAGTCTCTTTTATAACTGGCTCTGCCTTTTCTCTTGCTGCCTTGATATATGGTTCTGCCTTTTCTTTGGCTTCATTATAAACAGGCTGTGTCTGTTCTTTTATTTTATTTACATAAGGCTTGGCATCCCTGATAATTGGTTCAGCTGCTTTTTTAGCTTCATTAATCACAGGCTTAGCCGCTTCTGAAACCTCTTTTGCAATTTCTTTAATCTTATCACTATTGTTATTCTTGTTTTCCATAGCTGCCCCTCCTGATAGACTATGTTTCTCGCAAAATTCTTATGAATAATTATATCACAGTCCACATCATATGGGGTAAAAAACTATATATAGCGTTATTGTCTTACATGTTCGCTTTCTTCTGCTGCCTTCTTGATATCAGGAACAGCACCTGTCTCGCTTACCTCGCCTGTTGCTTCGCATCTTATAGTAACTCTGCTTGCACCGCCTACAGTACATGTAAATAAAGTAAGATCCCAGTCGCCCTCTTCCATCTCTTCGATATCATATGAACCAAGTGTCTCTATATTAACTACTTCATAATAAAAACTCTTACCATTCATATCAGTGATAATAACTTCATCACCTGTTGATAACTGGTTAAGTGTACCAAAATGTTCTGCATAATTATGGCCTGCCACAATCAAATTATTAGTATATGCAGATCCTTTGTATCTACATACAGAAACCTTGGCATTATCACTTGACCATTCATTCTGTATAGGTAGTAATAGTCCCAGTGATGGAACACTTACTGTTCCTATAAATGATCTGCCATCCACATCTACTACCGGCATATTACCATTCTCATCAGCTGCAAGAACAGTTTCTGGTATCTGAGCCAGAACTCCTGCAAGAAGTGCATCTGATGCATCGCCAGCAGCTGCATTTTCCTGATAGTTATGGTATACAATTCCCGCTGCAGAAACTATACATATAGTTCCCAAAAACATTAAAACTATTCCGAGAATCTTTTTCACAATTCACATCACCTCTATGCGTATTACGCTTTATTCCTCTTTTTACTACTACGACTAAGTTTGATACCAGCTCTTATTAACAGTATTCCAACAAGAACAAGTATTGGAAGTGGCCACCATAGCTGACCTGTCTGTGGAAGTCTTCTTGCACCCAGTACAGCCGCTCCATCTGTTACCAGTTTTCTAACTGCGCCCAGAACATCTGGAAGTCCACCTGTTGAATCAGTTGTATCTGTTGTTGTACTGTCACTTGGAGTACTGTCATCTGTGGTATCTTCTGAAGGAGTATCCTCGTCATCGTCATCGTCATCATCATCTTCTTCGTCCACATCTTCATCATCATCCGGCTCCTCTGGTGTTTCCGGTACATTATATGTATTTGTTATAGTAAAAGATGTTCCACTTTGTGATACTGATGATGTATAACCGTCAACTGCATCCTCTGAAACAGTCCATGTATGTCCCTTTTCCGTAGACCATGAATATGTCCAGTTATTATCAGCAGACAGAGTTACAACGCTGTCTTCAACCCCATCCTTATAAATATATACTGTAATAGATGATGGTCTGTTAGATTCATATCCAGAATCGCTCCATCTCTTATATACGTAATACTTTTCCTTAAGATCT
>CAMJFD010000184.1 GCA_946404845.1 uncultured Butyrivibrio sp.
AAGATTATTCTATATGAGTCAACCAGCTACGGTTGAGGATTTGACTGCAAATCCAAGATTATTCTATATGAGTCAACTAGCTGCGATTGAGGATTTGACTGCAATTCCAAGATTATTCTATATGAGTCAACCAGCTACGGTTGAGGATTTGACTGCAAATCCAGCATTACCCTATATGGGTCAACTATTGCATGGGGATGTGTTGACTTCAAATCATGTAATTTTGAGAGTGAGTCAATGATTCTGGGGAATTTCTATGACCGCATTTTCAATATCTTGTACCTGGGTCAACAGCCGGTGCAATAAACTAAATAATAAACGATAGAGGGATAATAATAAATATTTATTGACACAATGTCAGCAAAATGTTATATATGTATTATAGAGCTGACATAGCGTCAATGAAAAATGAGTCAAATAATAAATGTACCTAAGATAGTACTTGGAACATGGGTCTGGGGTAATGATGGAGCGTTTGGAAAAACGATTAGAAAAACGTACAGTAAAAAGTCCTATAAAAAGCTAATGGAGTAAAGATAATGGCAGTTGAATTAAAAGAAACAATAGATAAAAGAAGAGAAGAAATAATGGATGCCTGTGAAAAATTATATGAAACAAAAGGGCTTCATGACATTACTATAAAAGATATAAGTATGGAAACAAGTTTTTCCAGACCATCTATATATAATTATTTTCAGACAAAAGAAGAAATATTTCTGGGGATTTTAACTAGAGAGTATCAAGTATGGAATAATTCGCTTAATGATATTGTTAACAAAAATATAGAATATGATTCTGATTCTCTGGCAATGTCTATAGCCAAGACCTTGGAAGAACGTAAGACACTTCTCAAAATTTCTGCAATGAATCTATATGAAATAGAGGAAAACAGCAGAGATGAACTTCTTGTTGAATACAAGAGAGTATTTAAAAGAAGTATAGAGATTTTTGATGATTGTCTGAAAAAAGTAATTAAGAATAAAGAAAAAAGAGAGCAGATAAGATATGCTTTTTTCCCATATATGTATGGGATTTATCCATATGTATATCCAACAGAGAAAATGATACTAGCTATGGATAAAGTGGAATTGTCTCATATCAAAGTGACCATTTGTGAACTGGCATATCAGTTTTTGAAACTGCTCTTTTAATAGTTAAGGAGGTTATATCATGAGTATTACAGTCAATTTGTATTATACCGGACAGAATGGAAATGCAAGAAAATTTGCCGAAGAAATGGAACAATCAGGTGTTGCAGACAGAATACGTGCAGAGGATGGAAATCTTAAATATGAATATTTTATCCCGCTAAATCAGCCAGAGACAGTTCTTCTAATTGACAGCTGGGCAGATCAGGATGCAATTGACAAGCATCATGCATCACCAATGATGGCGGAACTTGCAGCTCTGCGTGATAAATACGATCTACATATGAGAGTCGAAAGATATCGATCAGATGAAGATGGCTTTTCGGATCATGATAAGAGTTTTATTAGAAAATAATCTGTGTTAAATTACTATAGCATTCTCAATAATTGGTATATAATCAAGTAAAACACATTAAAACTAATATGTAATAAAGGACACAGAAATAACATGAGAAAAGCTAGAACAGAAAAAGAAAATGCTATTAGAGAAAAAATGATGGCTGAATTATATGACAACAAATACAATCAGTTCATTGGATTTGAGATTATGGAGCTCAGCCCTACATACAGTAAGGCTCGTATCAAATGTGATGAGAGACTTAATAACTCATACGGTAGCATGCACGGTGGCGCGCTTTTGTCATTTGTAGATGCAATGGCAGGTGCTACAGGCAGCATGAGCGGATACTATGTTACAACAGTATCTGCAAATCTCAATTTCCTCTTACCGGCAGTCAATACAGAATACATCTACTGTGAATGCATGAAGCTCAAGACTGGTAAGCATATACTGGTATTTGATATAAGAGTTACAGATGATGCTGGCAATCTTCTTGATAGTGGAGAATTCTCATTCTTTGCAAGTAAGGCATCCGTACTTGATAGTAATTTGCAGTTCAAATAGATTGCGTTAAATATAAAAGTAAAAAATGTATAAACTGTTCAGATATCCTTGACCTCAAGTTTACTTTAAGATGTATTATTATAATATAAGCGATTTGCTAAAAAAGACAACTGTCTTGGAATAATCCATATATCATATAAATAATTGTTAATAGATAATCAGGAGGTTTATGGTGTCTAATTTAAAGCGTTTTAACCCGGTTAGAAGAGCCGATGAAATAATACAGGAAGAGCAGCTATCAGGTGAAAGAGCTCTATATAGAGGAAATAATCTTAAGATTTATGATACAGTATTTCATAATGGAGAATCTCCATTAAAGGAGAGCAAGAATATTGAGCTATACAGGTGTGAATTTCAGTGGAAATATCCTGTATGGTATTCTGACAATGTTTATGTCAAAGATTGTGTTTGGCAGGAAATGGGTAGATCAGGAGTCTGGTATACCAATAATATGACCATTGAGGACAGCCTTATCGGTGCACCTAAGAACTTCAGGCGATGTAAGAACCTTGTAATCAAGAATTCATCGATTCCTAATGCTCAGGAGACCTTATGGATGTGTGATGGAGTTGAACTGTCAAATGTAACGGCAAAAGGCGACTATTTTGCTATGAATACCAATAATATTAAGGTTGATCATCTGGAATTACTTGGTAACTATGCTTTTGATGGTTCTCGAAATGTCGAAATCAGAAATTCCAGACTTATTACTAAAGACTGTTTCTGGAACTGTGAAAATGTTACAGTTTATGATTCATATATATCCGGAGAATATCTGGCATGGAACACCAAAAATCTGACATTGATTAACTGTACTATAGAATCTGAACAGGGGCTTTGCTACATAGATCATCTTAAGATGATAAATTGCAGACTTGTGAATACCAGACTTGCATTCGAATATGCTTATGATGTAGATGCAGAGATCATCAATAGAGTAGATGGAATTCTTAATCCCGGATCAGGTAGCATCAAGGCTAGAGAAATTGCTGAATTGATAGTAGAACCAGATAATTGTGATATTAATAAGACCAATATTACTATAAAAGATGCTCTTAGCGGAGAAGAGAAATCATTTCATCTGGTAAGTTGATATAAGTATTGATATAAGTAGAATTATCAGATATATTGGATATTTTACACGCATATAAACATGATGATTTGGAGCTAAAATGGGAAAATATAATTTTGATAGAGTGATTGATAGGAAAAAGTCATATGCCATGAAATGGGATGTAAAAGATGGCGAACTTCCTATGTGGGTTGCCGATATGGATTTTGAGACGGCACCAGAAGTAAAATCGGCACTGAAGTCTCGTCTTGATATTGGTGCATATGGATATTCATATATTCCTGATGAATGGTATGATGCATATATTTCATGGTGGCAAAGACGTTATAATCTTACAATTAGCAAGGACGAGCTGATTTTTTCAACAGGTGTTATTCCGACTATTTCAAGTTCTGTCAGGAAATTGACAACACCTAATGAGAATGTTGTGATACTTACACCAGTATATAATATTTTTTATAACTGTATTGTCAATAATGGTGCAAGGGCACTTGAATCAAGACTTGCCCTAAAAAATGGCAGATGGGAAATTGACTTTGAGGATTTGGAAGAGAAGCTTTCGAATCCACAGTCTTCACTTCTGCTCTTGTGTAATCCTCACAATCCGGTAGGACGTATCTGGACGCAGGATGAGCTGATTAAGATAGGAGATTTATGCCATAAATATGGTGTTATAGTTATATCTGATGAGATTCACTGTGATATCACAGATCCAGATAAATGTTATGTTCCGTTTGCATCAGCTTCTGATGTATGCAGAGATATTAGTATAACTGCAATTGCTCCTTCTAAGTCATTTAACATGGCAGGAATGTCTACTAGTGCGGTTTTTGTACCTAATAAAATCCTGCGACATAAGATATGGAGACAGCTCAATACCGATGAATGCGGAGAACCTTCATTTCTTGCTGTTACAGCAGCAGTAGCTGCTTATACTCAAGGCGAGGATTGGCTGAATGAGTTAAATGAGTATATTTATGAGAATAAAAAGTACTGTGAGGAGTTCATAGCTGATAATATACCGGATGTTACAATTCTCCATTCAGAGGCAACATATCTGATATGGATAGACTGCTCTATATTAACTGGAGGTAAGGATGATTTGGCTCACTTTATCAGAAAGAATACAGGACTTTTTATAAGCAGAGGCGGACAATATGGATCAGGCGGTGAAGGTTTCTTGCGTATTAATCTTGCTTGTCCTAGGAGCATTGTAATAGATGGAATGGATAGACTGAAAAAGGGTATAGAACTCTATAAAGAAACTAATAATTCTATATAAAAAATGGATTGAAGTTATTATTAAATCTAATTATAATATATTGGGCTGGTAACGAGATTATGTTTCCAGCCCAATAATATTCAATAGGATATTGCTTTGCAATACCGCTCGGGTGCGAAGAGTCGCAAACGAATCTTTATTATAATTAGGAAGTTATGGAAATGAAAAACACTAATAAGATTACTTTTCAGGACATTGTCGTAATGTCAGTTGCCACCTTCATAGTTGCGGCTGGCGTTTATTTCTTTCTGATGCCTAGTAAGACATCAGTCAGCAGTATAACAGCTCTTGCGATTATACTAAGCAATTTCCTGCCATTACCAGTATCAGCACTTACAATGATCATGAATATAATTCTGCTGATCATAGGTTTTATCACATGTGGAAATGAGTTTGGAGCCAAGACAGTATACACAAGTATTTTGCTACCTATATATCTGGCAATATTTGAACGCGTGCTGCCAGGGTTTCAGTCTATGACAGGAAGCGATACACTTGATACTGTATGTTATGTATTTGTATCAAGTATAGGTCTTGCCATTCTGTTCAATATGAATGCATCTTCGGGTGGATTGGATATAGTCTGCAAGATTATGAACAAATATCTTCATATGGAGCTAGGACAGGCTATGAGTATGGCTGGTATGTTAATTGCTCTGTCTTCAGCAGTTGTATATGATGAGAGAAGTGTTGTTCTCTCTGTACTTGGTACTTATCTCAATGGTATAGTTCTTGATCATTTCATATTTGGTCAGAATATTAAGAGAAGAGTCTGCATCATGTCCATGAATCATCATGATGAGATTCTCGAGTTTATTGTTCGCTCACTTCATAGTGGTGCAAGTCTCTATGAGGCTACCGGTGCATATACCGGGGAAAAACATCCAGAAATAATTACAATTGTGGATAAACATGAGTATCAGAAGCTTATGGACTTCATTATCAGAACAGATCCAGATGCGTTTGTTACTATTTATAATGTCAGCAGTATGAGATACAGGTTAAAGCCAAAGACAGAATAATATAAAAGGCTCAGTCACTTTGTTAGTGGCTGAGCCTTTTATGAGCGCATATATCAAATTTTGCTAATAGCCAATGTAATTACTTGTCTGATTCAAGATACTTGTAACAGATAGCTGCTAGAGCTGCTCCAACAAGTGGTCCAACTATAAATACCCATAAGGCCTTTATAGGATCTGTATTTCCGTTAATTGCTGCAAAGATTGCTGGAGCAATACTTCTTGCTGGGTTTACAGATGTTCCTGTAAGACCAATGCCAAGGATATGTACAAATGTAAGTGTAAGACCTATTACAAGTCCGCCAAATGAGCCATGACCAGCCTTGCTGGATGTAACACCAAGTATAGTCAGTACGAATATAAATGTCAGTACGATTTCTACAATAAGACCTGCAAATGAGTTACCGTTAACGCCTGCAAGTCCATTTGCACCAAATCCGCCTGTCATATCAGTTACATTTCCTGTACTGAATATAATAGCGAGCAGGCAACTACCAACAAATGCCCCTATTATCTGTGAAACAATATATCCGATAAAGTCGCTTGAAGAGATGCCTTTGTTCATAAATACTGCGAGGGATACAGCAGGATTTACATGGCATCCTGAAATGTTACCGATGCAATATGCCTCAGCAACAATAGATAAACCAAATGCAAGAGCAGTCAGTAGATATCCTGATCCAGCTTCTGCATTGCATCCTACAAGCATCGCAGTTCCACAGCCCATAAGTACGAGCACAGCAGTTCCAATACATTCCGCAACATATTTTTTCATCCAAATCCCTCCTTATAAAATAAATTATTAGGCGTTTGCGAAACGCCAAAAGCCGCATAAATACGGCACTTTTGCTCTATAA
>CAMJFD010000185.1 GCA_946404845.1 uncultured Butyrivibrio sp.
AGAACGACAGAGCCTGTGCCGGATACAATAACTTCATTAAGACAGACGGAGACTTCAGAGAGAATTGCATACTACAGGTCAAGAATGGACCAATGGATTTCCAGATAAGAGAGCCTGTTTCACCACTTTTTGGTGCTATGAAGAAGACTAATGAAATGATGGAATTCCAGATAGCACAGGAATATACAGGCCAGCAGATAGATATTTGTTATCTGATTCCTATGTACAAAGAGGTTCTGAGCTTCCATACGCATTGCTCAGATATGAATGATACAGTTGCAGATATAGTAACTGGTAAGACATATGGTAATAAGTATTCTGGAGTTGCAGCTGTAGTTAATACAGGTAATGACTATAACTGGACAGGTAATGACATGGCAGCAGCTAATTTATATGGCTACGGAAGACTTATATATGATATGGATTTATCTTCTGAAGAGATAGCAAGAGAGTGGATAGAACTTACTCTTACACATGATCAAAAGACTGAAGATACTATATGCAAGATGCTCCTTGAATCTAGAGAAATATATGAGCAATATACAACACCACTTGGCGTAGGTTGGATGGTTACACCTCATTATCATTATGGACCTAGCATTGATGGATATGAATATTCCAGATGGGGATGCTATCACAGAGCTGACCATATAGGAATAGGCGTTGATAGGACTAGCAATGGTACAGGATACTGTAATCAGTATTTTGCTCCATTAAATGAGATGTATGATGATATTGATAAATGTCCTGAGGAGCTGCTGCTATTCTTCCATCATGTGCCATATACACATATTATGAAGGATGGTAGAACTCTTATTCAGTTCCTGTATGATTCACATTTTGAAGGTGCCCAAAGGGCTAGAGACCTAAAGCGTGCATTTGAAAGTATCAAGGATCAGCTAGAAGCAGATGTATATGAGAGAGTCCTTGAGAGACTAGACAGGCAAATAGCCAATGCTGATGAATGGAGAGATCAGTTCAATAGTCATTTTTACAAGATAACAGGTATAGAAGATAATAAGGGAAGAATAATATATTAAGGTGATTATCCCTAATAAATACCGTGTTTATTAGGGATAAATTATACGAATTCAAACTTGTATACTAGTAATCACGTCAATAATGACAAAAAATGAGCACAATATGAAAATTACTTAGCACAAATTGACAAGAACCATATTTAGAAATGAGATATAAATAATATACAAGGTGATTCAATTCAGAAATCACCACAGGTATTAGGTTCTAGGGAAGAAATATGAAGAAAAGGGGTGATGTTTTTGGGGAAATCATCTGAAAAACAATCAGCAGCAAAATCTAAAACAAAATTTTCCACTTACATGAAGAGGTACTGGCAGTTATATGTTCTGCTTGCGATCCCAATGATATATCTGGTCGTATTCAAATACGCACCAATGATATATATACAGATCGCATTTAAGAAATACAGTATCGTACAAAGTGTATGGGAAATGCCAATCGCGGCAAATCACGGATTCCAGTATTTTATACAGGCATTTCAAAATCCAGAATTTATAAGAGCACTTAGAAATACAATAGTTCTTAATTTATTGGATTTATGTATCGGATTCCCAATTCCAATTATTTTTGCACTTATCCTTAATGAACTTGTTTTCAAGAGATTTAAGAAAGCGGTACAGACAATAGCATATATGCCTCACTTCCTGTCATGGGTTATTATCTATGGTCTAGCAATTCAGCTATTTGCTCCTACAACTGGTCTTGTAAATCAGGCAATAGAAGCAATGGGAGGGGAAGCAATTCCATTTTTGAATGATAATTTCCACTGGGTTTGGACATATGTATTCTTAGGAGTGTGGCAGAGCTTTGGTTGGAACTCAATTGTATATCTTGCAGCAATTGCGGGTATCAGCCCTGAGCTATATGAAGCAGCATCAGTTGATGGTGCAGGCAGATTTAGCAAAATGTGGCATATTACACTTCCAGGTATCAAACCTACAATAGTAATACTTCTGATCATGGCAATCGGTGGTATTCTCGGAAGTAGTTTTGACAGACCATTCGCATTACAGAACAATCTCGTAATGAACTGGGCACAGGTTATTTCAACCTATGTATATCAATATGGTATTAAAGGCTTACAGTTCTCACTTACAACTGCAGTTGGTCTATTCCAGTCAGTTGTTGGTGTATTCTTCCTTCTGATGGCCAACTGGTTATCCAGAAAGCTTGGAGAAAGAGGTATTTGGTAATTATAAGCTAAAAAATATTGAATGCGGAGGTTCTAAGTGCAATGAAAGTAAAATCAACACAGGCCAAGATTGGAGACTGGATATTCGTTGTAGTATGTATCCTTATCAGTCTTGTATGTATAATTCCAATGATCAATCTGCTGGCTCGCTCAGTGAGTTCAACAGATGCGCTGGTAAGACATCAGGTTTATTTGTTACCTAAGGGTTTCAACCTTGATGCATATGGAACAGTTTTATCTGATGTGAAATATGTAAGAGCATTTTTCTACACAGCAGCTCTTACACTTGTAAGCACAATTGTTTCATTAACTATGACTACAATTTGCGCGTATCCATTGATATTTCCAGATCTTAAAGGTAAGGGATTTATCAATATCATGATTACTATAACAATGTTTTTCAACGCAGGTACAATACCTAATTACTTGCTGATACAGAAACTGGGACTACTTGATAACCCACTTGTTCTGGTACTTCCATATTGTTTGAGTGTTTATAACATGATTATCATGAGAAGCTTTTTCTATGGAATACCTGATTCACTTAGAGAATCAGCTGAAATCGATGGAGCAGATTTCTTTAAGATACTGTGGAAAATATATATTCCACTTTCTAAACCTGTATTTGCAACACTTGCATTGTTCTATGCAGTTGGTAGATGGAATGGTTATTCAGATGCCTTGATGTATATCAAGAAAGCAGAATTTTATCCATTACAGCTATTACTTTACAATATACTTAATAATATCAACAGTGTAGAAGTTACAACTCAGGAAGGCTTTTCAACACCAGGTCTTTCAGAATCATTAAAAGCAGCTATAGTTATGTTTTCAACGATTCCGATACTGTGCGTATACCCTTGGTTACAGAAGTATTTCATCCACGGTGTTATGGTTGGTGCAGTTAAAGAATAAAGAGAAGGTGCGTATAATGTACGCCTAAGGAGGGAATTTCATGAAGAAAAAGTTATTATCAGTACTGCTTGCAACTAGTATGGTAGCTTCACTCGCAGCATGTGGATCATCAGAGACAGCTACAGATACTACATCATCAGAAACAGCTACAGAAGAGACAGCTTCTGAAAGTGATGCAGCAGAAAGCAAAACTGCAGCAGAAGGTTCTGCATCATCGTCAGAGCTTGTTGATGGTAAATTTGCAGAAACAAGACATATTACTGTAGAAGTATATGATCGTGGTAACGATGGCGGATCAGATCCTACAAATAATATGTATACAAAGTATATTCAGGACCAGATGCTTGAGCAGCATAATGTAGAAGTTGAATTTGTAAAGGTTCCAAGATGGACAGAGGTTGATGAAATCAACAACCTTCTGGCAGCTCAGTCAGCTCCAGATATCTGCGTAACATACAGCTATGCAACAATTCAGACATATGCAGATATGGGTGGTGTATTAGACCTTAGTTCATATGTAAATGATTATAAGGATGATCTTACGAATCTGTGGGATTGGCTTGGCGAGTCTAACATCAACTGGGATAAAGATCCTGACACAGGCTCTATCTGGGCACTGGAAGCAAGACTTGCAAACCAGAATAGAATAAATACATTCATCCGTAAGGACTGGCTTGATACTCTTGGACTTGAAGAGCCTACAACTAAGGAAGAGTTCTACAATGTACTTGTAGCTTTTAAAGAGAATGCAGATACACTTCTTGGTGATGATGCAGACAAGATGGTTCCTTATTCAATCAGTTATGATGTAGGTTGGAGAGCAGCTACACTTATCGAGTCATTTATGGATCCAGACATTACAGAAAAAGAATATTACATCAATGGATTCGATGACAGAAAGCTTACAGAGACAGGAACAAAGGATGCTATTCAGCTCCTCAATACATGGTATAATGAAGGACTTCTGTGGGATGATTTCGCTGTATATTCAAGCGGTGATACAACAGAAGATGATATGATGAAGGCTGGTTATGTTGGAGCATTCACACACAACTGGGATTATCCTTACAGAAATGGTGAAGATTCTATCGAAGCTAACCTCAAGAGACTTGTTGGTGAAGATGCAAGCTATATCGCAATCGATCCATTTGAAGATAGCAACGGAACACATACAAAGTGGATCTCAGGACCTATCGACAGAAAGATCTTCTTCCCTGTAACAAATGATGAGCCACTTGCTTCACTTCTGTACCTTGATTTCATTTCAGATCCAGAGACAATTCAGTATCTGCAGATTGGTGATGAAGGTGTAACACATACAGTTGCTGATAATGGTGCAATCCAGATCATAGCTGCTGAAGGTGATGCAATTCAGAATTCAGGTATGAATATTGATTATACAATCACATGTAATGGTCTCCACCTTACAGATGATGATCTTACAACACTTTCACTTGCATACAGTTATGCAGAAGTTGATCCTGAACTTATAATCAGAGCCGATGAAATTGCTAAGACGGATACTAGAGAAATCGGTAATGTACAGGTTGGTGCTATTGCATCTGAAACAGGTGTTGGTGAAGCTCTTTCATCTAAGAGAGATCAGGTATATGATACAGCCGTAAGTGCTGCTGCAGATGCATTTGAGTCTACATGGGAAACAGGAATGGCTGATTATCTTGCATCAGGCGGACAGGCAATCATTGATGAACGTACAACAGCTTGGGAAGCTACTTATGGTGATGCTACAGAATTACCACAGAACTAATTTTTAACAGAGTTACAAACGTACATATAATATAAACACACATTGAATTTGACCAAATGAAAAGCCCAGTTACTAAAAGTAACTGGGCTTTTCGGTCTCATTTGTGAATATATCTCAAAGACGCATAAATCATTATGCAGCTCTACGAGCAGAAGTATTGTTATCTTCAGCGGCATTCTTCTTATTGAAGATAAGACCAAAAATAAATCTAACAAATGGTCCTACATAGCAGAACTGAAGGAAACAAGCCATAGGGAAGTTAAAAGCAGTTGTCTGAAGCCATACAGCAATGAAATCAGAACCTGCATCCTTAAATAAAATTGTAGCTACAAGGCTCATAAGTGGGCACATGCAAATAATTGATACAGCTGAAATGGCAAGTACAAAACTAATTGGATTCTTGTTATCTGGACCAACAATTTTGGCTGCCTTAGCTCCAGCTATACGAGCTACTACAAAAAAATCTAAGATAAAAGCAATTGGTGCCATTATAACTAATTCGTGAAATGCAGCTAAGAATACATAATTGTGCATTCCTCCTACATTAAGTGCAATATTATAACATATCATGCAATATACCATACATAAAACCATTATGATAGTAAATATTACAGTCTGAAATTTGTTTCTTGGCATTTTATAATCCTCCTAAAAATGATAATAAACTTAAAATCATCTGTGTTGTTCGTTATCATTTCCCTATTAGGAGAATGTGTCGTTTCCAATTGATACCTATGCGCTAAGTTTTGCAACGTTGATTATATTAACTTGAAAAAAAATAAATGTCAAGCCTTTTTACTTGACATTTATTTTAAAATATTTTAGATATCACAGCTATCTCTTTGTACATGCGGTATACAATAAATAAAAATTATTATAAATCTTCGAAAATAGTTTTCTTTAACATATTTCCAATAAATGTTATTGTTGGTCCAAGTGCAAATGACATTATAATTATGCCTGCATTTGGCTTGCCACCTGCAAGACAACCGATTATAACAACTGAAACATCAAATATAATTCTTACATATTTAAAAGGAACATTTGGCAGTAACTGATCACTAATGATCACAGATATTGCATCATAAGGAGCTACTCCCATATCTGCATTCATATAGAAAGAACAGGCAATAATAAATCCGGCCAGAGTAACTATAAATATGATTATTCGTGGCACTGTATCTGTAAATACTGTATCAGGAAGGACTTTGCTCCATACAAAACGGAAAAAGTCAGCGATGTAGCCGATACAAACCATATTAGCTACGGTACCTGGTCCGATGAGCTTTTTGTCGCGCCATATTACGAGTAGTAGTAGAACGAGATTAAGTGCTAACTGCCAGGTTCCAAATAATA
>CAMJFD010000186.1 GCA_946404845.1 uncultured Butyrivibrio sp.
CTCTTTTTTTCTAAGAGTTTCTATATAATGTGTAAAATCCAGAATACTTCTGTTACTATTACCGCTACTACTATATGTAAGTGCTCTCTGCAAAAGGGCATCAAGATTTGCTGTTCTTTGCTCGCCTCCGCTTTGAGCTGCACATATATCATAAAAACCATTTTCTCCATAATAGAGGCTTACAAGTATGTCATAAACAGAGCTGTAACGTGCAGCCTCTCTATATGTTTCAAGACCTTCTACAAAGGCTTTTACCTTAATACTAAGTGCCTTCATATCATCAGATTCATACTCTTTAACAGAAAAAGCAAGTAATCTCTCATAGTAGTCTGGTCTGCCGACCTTTGTTTCAATTTCTATCTGTGCAAGTTCATCATCACTTAGTCCTACAAAGCTAGATTTCAAGACACTTACAAGCGGGATATCCTGATCAGGATTATCTATGATTTTTAGATAATTCATAACTATCTGAACTTCTACTGCATCAAAATATCCTGTTTTGCCCTCGGCAGAAACCGGTATTCCCATTTTGGTCAATACATTTCTATAAATACTACCTTCTTTTCCTGCTGATCTTAATAAAATAACAATATCCTTAAATCTTGCAGGTCGCTTAATCTGGATACCATCTTTGGAATCTGAAACAAGGAACGGCTTCTTGTCTACCATTTCGCCCTGCATTTCTTTAATACTGACTGCTCTCTCAGGCTGAACCATTTCAAGAATTCTGTTACCAATGGACATAGCTTCCAGTTCATACAGACTATAATGATTATCCATCCATCTGGTATCAATATCATTAAGATCCGGGAACAGATCCTTTCTATTATTCGATTCAACCAGCAACAGCTCAGTATTATAGTCATACAGGCTATAATCTGTTTCTGTATTCCGGAGCATGGCATTATCTGCTTCATCATACAAGCCTCCATATTTAAGGCTTGCAGAATCGTCATATTCTATTCCGCCAAAATTCTCTGTCATCAGCTTTTCAAATATGTTATTTACCTGCTGCAGTACATTTATCCTGCTTCGGTAGTTCCTGTCGAGAACTATTCTGATACTCTTGCCTTCTCTGCCTGTCTCATCAGCATCAACATAATTTTTTTCCGCTTCATAAGACTTATATTTCTGCATGAACAGCTCTGGTCTGGCATATCGGAAGCTATAAATACTCTGCTTAACATCACCAACCATGAACATATAAGGTCTTTCACTGTCATTACTATCTGCTGCAAGTTCTCCGCTTTCTATAGCATTTAGTCTTGCACCTTTTGCAATAGATGAAAGGATTTCCTCCTGCACAAGATTACTATCCTGATATTCATCTATCATTATCTGCTTGTAGTATCCACCTAGTTCCCTGGCAATATCAGATGGCACAAGATTTCCATCAGAATCTTCACATGTCAGAATCTTAAGTGCAAAGTGCTCCATGTCATTGAAGTCAACTATACCAGATTCATTTTTTACCCTCTGGAATGTATCATCCAGTTCCTTAACTATATCCACAAAACTTCTTACAAATGGGTATAGTTTTCCACATCTGTTTCTAATTATTTCCACACATGTAGAATCTGATGCATCAAGACCTTCAAAACTCATCATCTTAATAACATTAGACAGGTCAAAATAGCTGCTATAATATTTGACCAGAAGGCTTTCAGAACCTGTATATACCCTACAGCTCTTGGCATCATAGAAACTATCTTTGTCATCTCCGTATGATTTAGCTGAAAATCTCTTCCATTCTCTGAATTTCTGATCTTCATGTACTACCTGTGTTCCGTCACTCTCATATTCTATTCCGAATATAACCCTTTCCAAGGCCTTTTTGACAGATTCATAAGGTGTATCACTATTAGTTGCATCATATATTCTTCCGAGTTTAATAATGTCATCATCCAGAATATCAATGAGTTCATCAAATCCAGTTGCTGACAAAAGCTCTTTAGCCAGTTCAGCGCAGTCTATAAAATCAGATATTCTAATACGAATATAATCAATAATGCTTTCAAGCCAGCTGCCTGCACATCCTTTATATCCACTATAATCAGGATTATATAGTTCATCCCAATTATCATTTGATACATCATAATATGAAACCAGCTGTTCAAGCCATCTCTGTGGCTGTGGAAGCGTAACGCTCTTATTATAAATACTTAATATAGTTTCCTTTAATCCCTCATCATTTTTCCATGATGAAAAGGCCTCAGCAAGTTGCTGAAACTCAAGATTGTTTTCATCACTATATTTGCTCTCCAGAATATCATCTAATGTATCTGACAGAAGAATTCTCTCCTCATCCTGATCCACTACTCTAAATCCCGGATCAAGACCTTCTACTGCGTAGAAATAATTCTTGATGATGTATTGGCAAAAACTGTCGATAGTGCATATCTGAGCTGTGTTAACAAGGTTGATCTGATTCTCAAGACGAATTCTCTTCTCCTCAGTATCATCGCTATCCGCTCCGGCAAAACTATCTATATCCAGCTGTTCAAGTGCTTTATATAGAGAGGCTGACAGTCTCTCCTTCATCTCTGATGCCGCAGCCTTGGTAAAGGTAACGACAATCAGTCTGTTAATATCTATCTCATCTTCTATTACCAGCTTAATAATACGCTCTACAAGAGCGGCTGTCTTACCAGAACCTGCAGCAGCTGATACTAGAATATTTGAATTTCTCCAGTTAATAACTCTGGTCTGATTTTCATTCCAAGCCACTCTTTGCTTCCTCCAAATCCTTTTTCATCATTTCGATTATCTCATCATCTTTTTTAGATGAAAGATTAACATATTTACCATTTGTCTTATCAAATCCGCATATAGCACCATATGGACAAAATCCGCAGGACGACCTGTCTATCTTGCCTTTGGTATTATATTTGGCATATGGATTAACATGTATTCCGCCATTAGTTCTCTTATTATAGAGATCCTTCAGCTTGTATTTGCCATAGTCTGCCATTATGCTTATTTCCTGTGCAGTCTTGGCTTCTTCCGAAACCTTTTCACCACTTCTGGTTGTCTTCTTGTCGTATACAATGGCATTTGACTTAATCTCAGGAATATTAGAAGCATCTTTTAGATTGTGGTCCATGAGAACAAGGCTCTCATCTGATGCATTATATACTCCCTCTGGTCTATAATCGATAGTAGATCCAGAACTGATACTCTCAAAATCATCTTTTATGTTGTAATAAAAAATTCCTGCAGGAATTACTATCTTGCCGCTTATCTGCTCAAGTTTTTCTGTGGCTGCTGACAGATATATTACCATCTGCATCTGTATACCATAATATAGATCAGATAATTCAACGCTATGGATACCTGTCTTATAATCAAATATTCTCAGATACTGTCCTCTGTCTCTAGCTATAACATCGCCTGCCTGATCATAGGTCAAAACATCGCCCTCTGCAACGTCCACACGGTCTATATATCCATGAACACTTACAGGTGTTGCGATATTATATTCAAATTCACTCTTATAGGTTCTATATGAACCAAGCTTCATCTGTTTGGCTATTATCTGTGCAGTCCTTCTAAATGTTTCACCATATCTGCTAAAAATGAATCTGTATCTGTTAGAATCAAAACTCTTATTCTCTGTATATCTTCTGATTACTTCATTAAAGCTACTACCTGACAGATCATCCAGTTCTGGAATAGTTGTCATATCCTCATATTCATCGCCAAGACAATAATCTGCCCAGTCTTTACCCAGTTCCTGCATATTGATTGTCAGCTCATTTAAACTGTCATGCAAAATATTTCCTATATCAGCTGAACTTATTTCATGCTCTTTTCTTTCCTGCAGACCAAGTCCGTATTTGAGGAAATATGCATATTCACAGGTTGCAAACTGTTCCATCTGCGAGATACTGACATTCTTCATACTGCGACTTAGGTCTTCCATCTCATCACTATATAATCTGAACGCTATATCAGAAGCTATATATCCTTCGGATCTTGTAACGAGCTGAGAATTTTGCAGTTTATCTGCTACATCCTTGTAAAAATCTCTTAGAAATTCAAAAGTACTTGAATTAATTACAGATGCTTCTTCATTGATATTCCTTATGCCATTAATTACATAAGTCATACCATAATCATTACCAAGTATGCTTTCACAGGTATGTCCGTCATTTTCTTCTATAGTAGCTCCAGGTAGTATATTCTGTATTCTGTTTATAACATATGATGGACGCTGCTTTTTGCCATCAGCTGATAATTCACTATATGTTATAAAGAGGCCTTCTGAAGGCTTAGTGATATTCATATACAGATAGAACTGGTCGTCTTCAAGCTTTTGCAGTGTAGTCGGTGCAAGCTCAACTTTGTTGTCATTTTCACCTGGCCTGTTATCACTGTTTTGCATAAGATCCCCAGTAAGATATATTCTCTCATCATCATTGATGATTCCGCCTCCGCTTGATACCTTAGGAATGCTGTTATCACTTGCTCCTATTACAAAAAGGTATTTGATATTATCAAGTCTTGTTCTTGTTATATCGCCTATGAATATTCCATCTTCCTCAGGAATAGTACCTATCTTGCATTCTTCAAGTCCGCTCATTAACAGGTCATAGAACTCTTTTACATTTACTTTTTTATCCCCCAGAAGATCTACCATATCTTCCAGTGCATTTACAAACATTCCATAAATCTGTCTGTACTCAGAGGCAGCCTGTATCTCCCCTGCTGATTTTAATTTGGATGACATATCCGCCAGCTTTTTCTCAGCGATAACCTTATGATATTTAAAAGCATTTTCTGTATCACTTATATCTTCTAACTTTACAGGACCATCTTCTGTTATAAATGCTGCCTGCAGGAATTTCACAAGATATATACAATATTCTTTTACTGTAAGATTCTCTTTTTTGAAGGCATTATAAATCCAGGACAGCTGTATATTTAGTCTCTCCCTGATAGAATTGATATCATCCTCGTGTTCATTTTTCTTTTTGCCTTTTCTGGAATTGTTATTGTCAAATTCACCAACATCCCAGATTCTATTCCACATCCCATGGCCTCTGATACCGGATGCCAATAGGAAATTATCCAGTTTGTCCAGTATATATGACTTCTGACTTACATTAAGTCCTTCAGCTAGTATATTATCACCACTACCTGTTTCAAGTTCCCACATAAATCCACTTCTAAGCAGCTTCATTACACTCTTGTAATCAAAGTCCTGATATATAACCATCAAAAGTGCAAATACATAATCTATAAAGGCATTATTCTTAATATCCCGTTTCTCATCAACAAATACAGGTAGTCCTGCTCTTTCAAAAGAGTTCTGAGCTATAAGGCTTATTCCTTCCAAGTCTCCACAAATAATTGCAAAATCTTTGTACCTAATATTTGCATCATTTATCATGAGATTTCTGATAGCACTTATACAATAGTTAATTTCATCCTGTGCATATGGAAATGCTGATATTACTATTCTGTCTGCCTCTATCTTTTCTCTTTCAGCCTTACTCTTCCTGTAGTGATATCTGAAGATATCACTCTCAAGCTCTTTTAGATCTTCTCGTATAACACCATTTGAATTAAATCTGTCTGGATTACTATTCTCATCAAGAAATATTTCCTGCATATTTACTTGCTGCGCCTCTGCAAGTCTTTTAATTCTGGATATGGTATTTCTGCTGGTATTAAAGAGTTTGTCCCTTCTGTTATCAAGTGCATATCTGTCTATCATAGCTGTAACATAAATATTGTCACAGCGTTTCATCAGCTCTTCTATAACCTTATACTGTAATACAGAAAATCCTCTAAAGCCATCAATATAGATGTCACATCCATCCAGCATCCTGCATGCTGCGCCCTCTCCTTGCAAAAGAGTCAGCATAAGACTCATAACTCCATCAGATGTCATCATATTATTTTTATCAAGATACTCATTGAATTTATGATATATCTCACTTATATCCTTTAACTTGAGCTGAAGAATATTGCCTTTATTTTTGGACTTGTCATTTTCTATAGCTTCAATGATTTCATCAAGTCTCTCTGGTGATATGTTGTACTGTCTGAGCTCAGATATGAAGGATTTTATATTTGATATATATCCTTTTTGTGAAGCTTTTTTGCCAAAATATGAAAGTTCAACAGGACCTTCTCCGCCATCAATGATATGTCTTATGAGCATGCATTTAGCTACCTCAGTCATAACCATATCATTCTCATGGCCCAGTTCTCCAAACACTTTATAGGCAAGCTTGGTAAATCCCAGTACGTCTGTGTAC
>CAMJFD010000187.1 GCA_946404845.1 uncultured Butyrivibrio sp.
GAATTGCGAGAATGACTTTAGTCATGGAGCAATTCGTATATCATAAAGTGTCAAAAGATACTTTTGACACCTTCATCATTATATTATACTATGTTTTCCTGCCAATAGATTTCAAGTTTATCACCCTCACCCAGCTTTTGCATATAGTCAGGTGTACTTCCATTTAGAAGTGTAACTATAGCTCTGCCCTTAGGCTGTGACAGGTCAAAATCAATAGCATCAAATACATCTACAAAAACATATTCAGCTTTTCCATGAAGCGTAATCTGCTCGTTATTAACTATAACATGAAGATCATGCGGAAGCACTCTCTTAATTGGAATAATATCTCCGTTTTCTCCGGAAGTTTCTGTTCCTTCTGCTACATCAGTACCTTCTATAGCCTCAGCATTTTCTACATTTTCTGCATTCATAGCTTCTTCGAGAGCTTTTTGTGCAAGAGCCTCATCTCTTGCTGCCATATTTCTCTCATATTCTCCGTCATCATCAGGAAGCGCTGCAAAGCTTCCCTTTTCAGGAACGCCTTTAGAATTATCATCAAAGTCTTTGTAATAGTCCATAATAGCTTCTTCTCTATCCTTGAACTCTACTTTGAAATTCTCATAGACTCTTGTGTCCTTATCAGCAACTTCATTGTTGACAGTTATGATTGTGTCAGGTGTCAGCTCTATATCCATAAGTGCTGCTATCTGCTCAGCTGTTTCATAATCCAGAATCTTAATATCATCACCTGGCTGAATATCATAAAATCTTGTCTGCTGCTCTCCATTTACTGTTGCAAGCTTAGGTGCATCAATATTTTTGCCATTTACGTTTACACTAAATGTGGATTTGAACTCTGGAATAGAGTTAATATCAGCTCTTCCAGGTTCTCCCGCAGTAGAACTCTTAACTTCAATGATATCATTGGCATGTATCTTGCTATGAATATCTGCAGGCTTACCATTAAGTGTTATAACAGCACCTTCTCCAGCTTCTCCGCGTACGACCTTTTCCTTGTCATTTACTGTAAATACAAGTTCCTCTCCCCTCTTAGGGAACAGGTCTTCGTTAGGGAATTCCGCCTGCATTGCTGCATCTACAACAGCAAGTTTGCCATTATCATAGAGCTTGGTCTGTGTACCGTTAAATGATACAAATACGAAGTTATTGCATTCTTCATAATAGCTGTAGCATATACCAAGAGGTGTTACAAGAAGTGAATCTCTCTTAATATCACCCTCTTCCATCATGAAGTTAATGTTATTCATTACTTCAGATCCTCTAAGAGCAACTCTCTCTTCAGGTATCTTCATTTTCTTGGCAATAGCCTGTGTATATCCTGGTACACATCCGCCTCCACCGACTACAAAAACAGCGCTTACAGGTTTGTCACCGTTTAGTTTCATAACAGCTTCTGTAACCTGTGCTGCCATTTCATCTATATGAGGCTTAATTACTTTGTTAATTTCTTTAGTTGTAATAGTTTTTTCAAGGCCCATGATATCCATATATGTGACCTTATCATTACTGCTTGCATCTATCTTGATCTGGTCAGCAGTATTAAAATCGACCAGGCAATGACGGGCAATTATCTCTGTAATGGAATCACCTGCTACAGGCAGCATTCCATATGCCGTAATCGTACCATCATTGGTAATACATATATCAGAAGTTCCTGCACCTACATCTATAAGTGCAAGATTCAGCATTCTAAATCTGTCAGGGATAGCAACCATCATGGCAGCTATAGGCTCCAAAGTTACATTAGCAACTGTAAGCTCTGCTCTCTCACAAGCTTTGTACAGACCATCAATACAATCGTCAGGTAGAAATGTAGCTATTAGTTCAACACTTACTTTACCAGCATTATGTCCTTCCAGATTCGCAATTTGATATCCATCCAGATAATAATGCATAACAGAATAACCTACCAGATAGAATTTCACATCTGATGTATTTTCTGCGATAAATTCTGTATAGGCTTTTTCAACCGCGGATGAATCAAGATTATATATATCCTCATCCGTAATCTCATGGCCATCTGGATATTCATAATCATACGTTGTCTTCTTGGTCCTGAGCACACGACCAGCAGCTGCTATACATACTTCTGTCAGATGTATATCAGTATCCTGTTCCAAATGCTCTTTTACTACCTTAATAGTAGCTCCAACCTTACCAATGTCATGAATCTGTCCATCCAGCATTGCTCTCGTAGAATGTTTCTGCACATTCTGGGCAATGACATTGAATACTCCATCTTTCATGAAGCCGACTGTACCTACAACACTGCGTGTTCCGATATCCAGTCCAAATACTACTTTCTCTTGCGTCTGTTCTAAGCTCGGCATCGATTAGCCCCCCAATTCTGCATCGACCTGTCTAAAAGCATTATCAAGTTCACCGCTATTATCAATAACCACTCTGCAGTGCTTCCTGAATTCGTCTTCAGACAGCTGACTTTTTAGAATGTTATTAATTTTAGTATCACTATAACCTCGTGATTCTCTTAGCCTTTTTCTTCTTACTTCAACATCTGCATATATATACCACAGTTCATCCACTATCTTGTCATATCCATTTTCAATAAGGAGAGCTGCTTCGATAAAGAGAAAATCGTATATATTATTTCTCTTTTCCGTATTTATTAATTCTATTATATACGAATTAACCAAAGGATGCATTATTTGGTTTATCTTTATAATTTTTTCATTATTTCCAAATATCGCTGCAGCCATTTTGGATTTGTCTATTTCACCATCATCTCCAAGGATTTCTTGTCCTAGATAATCAACTACCTTCTGATATCCCGGCTGCCCTTTTAATTTAAGGTCATTTGCAACATTATCCGACAGGACAATTCTGCAATTATAGTTATTCCTAATATACTTAAGAATTTCGCTCTTACCGGCACCGACTCCGCCAGTAATACCTATCACCTTCATTTTGCTTCGAACCAGTCCTTTCCGATGTGACAGTCTACTTCAAGAGGTACTGACAGCTTAGCTGCATTCATCATCTCTTCTGTAAGGAGCTTAGTTACCTTATCTGTCTCATCTGGTGCTGTTTCTATTACAAGTTCATCATGTATCTGCAGGATGAGCTTACTCTTTAAGTTCTCTTTTCTAATTCTCTTCCATACATTTATCATGGCGATTTTCATGATATCTGCCGCTGTACCCTGAATAGGAGCATTCATGGCAACTCTTTCACCAAAGCTTCTCTGCATAAAGTTACTGGATGACAGCTCTGGCATAGGTCTGCGTCTTCCATAAATAGTACTTGCATAGCCGTGCTCTTTGGCAGTTGCAACTGCATTATCCTGATAAGATTTAACTCCAGGATATGTCGCAAGATACTGCTCCATATATTCCTTAGCTTCTGATCTTGAGATATTAAGGTCATTACTAAGCCCAAAAGCGCTTATACCATATACGATACCGAAGTTAACCGCCTTGGCATTTCGTCTCTGCAGATCTGTAACCTCGTCAAACGGAGTTCCAAATACCTTGGAGGCAGTAATTCGATGTATATCCTTGCCTTCATGATAAGCTTCTATAAGTCCCTTATCCTCTGACATATGAGCAAGGATACGCAGCTCAATCTGTGAATAATCCGCATCGGCAAAAACGTATCCATCCTGAGGAACAAATACCTTTCTGATTGCTCTTCCAAGTTCTGTTCTCATAGGAATATTCTGAAGATTAGGCTCTGTAGAGCTGATACGTCCTGTTGCAGTGATTGTCTGATTGAAATTAGTATGAATTCTGTTATCTTCTCCAATATAATCAGCAAGTCCGTCTGCATATGTGGACTTAAGCTTGGTAAGTCCTCTGTATTCAAGAATGTCATTAACTATAGGATAATCTTTTGCCAGCTTTTCAAGTACATCTGCCGCTGTTGAATATCCAGTCTTGGTCTTTTTAGAGCCTGGAAGCTGTAGCTTTTCAAAGAGTATTTCACCCAGCTGTTTAGGAGAATTGATATTGAACTCTTCCCCTGCTTCTGTATAAATACTAGTTTCAAGCTCGGTTATTCTGCCTGTAAGCCTGTCACCATAAGCCTTTAATTCATCTCTCTTAACGATAATGCCGTTTTTCTCCATATCAAATAGGATATATGAAAGAGGCATTTCAATCTGTCTCATAAGACTTAGCATTTCTGCATCAGAGAGTTTTTTCTCTATTTCTGGAGCTGCCTTATATGAAACATAAGCATAGAAGCCTGCATATTCCTTCTGCTCGTCTTCTGCACCATCTGAGAATTTCTTTTTGCCAAAAATCTCTGCATAACTTCTGATAGTAAGTCCCATATATTCAAGTGCAATATCCTCAAGGCTGTAGTCATTTTTAAGCGGATTATTAAGATAGGCGCCTATTAGAATATCAAAGTTACCTGCTCTGTTTTCATCCGGATTTGTTATTTCATCAGGCTCGTACAGACGATAGCTCTTCTTAATATCAAATGTCGAAAGTCTGCACTCCTTAGATAGCTGTGTGAGCTGTTCTGCAAGGAAGTCAGGACTTATAAAGCCTTCGGCCTTGATATAATAAGCTTTTTCATCTTCAAAGCAAATTGAAAGACCTGTAATATCAGAAGTCTTATCATCAGCAATAACTCCGTAGCCTATGAACTTGCTGTCATTACCAGCTGCATAAGCCTTTGCTCTTGCAAAAATGTCTGTAACCTCTGAAAGATCTGATGTAACAACAGTTTCAAGGCTGCTCTTAGTCTCTGATACGCCGTCTTCAAATTTATCTAATAGTCTCTTAAGTCCAAGTGCTTTGAACTTTTCATACGCTTCTCTTGTAAAATAGTTATGAACAGCCGCATTTTCAAAGCTATAATCAATGTCGCTATTAACATTTATAGTTGCAAGGACCTTACTTAAATCGCAAAGGTCTCTGTTGTTAACAAGAGATTCCTTAACTGCCTTACCCTTTATATTATCTACATTAGCATATATGTTTTCGATTGAACCGTATTCGATCATAAGGTTCTTGGCTGTCTTCTCACCAACCTTAGGTACACCTGGGATATTATCAGCTGTATCTCCCATAAGTGCCTTAAGTTCAATGAACTGAAGAGGTGTAACACCATAAGCAGCAATTACATCGTCTGTATAATATCTCTCAACTTCAGTCTTACCGCCCTTAGTCTTAGGAATGGCTATCTGTATATTATCTGTAGCAACCTGCAGTAAATCTCTATCTCCAGATACAAGGCATACCTGCATGCCTTCCTTTTCACCACGCTTAGCTATAGTTCCAAGGATATCATCAGCTTCAAGACCAGCCTGTTCATATCTTGATACAGTCATTGTATCGAGAACTTCCTTGATAAGAGGTATCTGCTGTCTGAGTTCCTCAGGCATAGGCTTTCTCGTTCCCTTGTATTCCTTGTATATTTCATGTCTAAATGTAGGTGCATGAACATCAAAGGCTACTGTAAGGTAGTCAGGTTTTTCTTCTTCAATTAGTTTAAAAAGAATGTTTAAGAATCCATAGACTGCATTTGTGTGGATTCCTTCAGAATTAGTCAGATCAGGAAGTCCATAGAACGTCCTGTGCATGATACTATGACCATCTATTAGTAATAACTTTTTTGGCATGTTTAATTTCCCCGTTCAAAATTTTTTATAATATTGAGAGCACTTATAATAATGATGTAGGAGGCAAAAGGTATTTTTGACTCCTATATCATAATAATACTGACAGCACTACAACAATGGCAATCTCCGCGATTACCATGAGCTGCAATATAGTACTTGCTCTTGCAAGTCTCTCTCTTACGCGCAGCTTCTTGCCTGACATGTAGATCATGTCATTGAGCTCTTTGGTAAGGTTAAAGGTATCACCATCTTCAAGTCTCTGCAGGCCTTCCTGTATCAGGAACTGGATGGTCAGCTCTTCCTTACATTCCTCGCAGTTTTTTACATGTTCCAGAAATTCTTCCAGTGATGCATTATCAAGTTCGTCATTAAGATACTGTGGAATCAGTTTCATACTTTCCTTACAATTCATATCTACTCCAGAACAATAGTGTTTATGATTTACATTTAAGTAAATCTGTTGTTAGTTTCAAGACCTAACCCTGAGGGAATCCTTGTCTTATGTGCACTGCTCTGCATGTACTGCATGCACAATAAATTCCGCCCATTTATAACATATATCATACCACAATATTAAACCCAGAACAAAAGAAAGAGACTTAACTGACTTCTTATATGACTTTTTGTCACTTCGTTCCAAAAGTCATGCAAATAGGCCAATTGAAA
>CAMJFD010000188.1 GCA_946404845.1 uncultured Butyrivibrio sp.
TTGGATCTCGCGAAGTGTAGGTACAAATCTTTGATTTACGGAAGGTTGGTCCTATATTCGACACTTAAATCTCATAAAATGTAGGTACAAATCATCCATATCAGATAAAATGGCATGACATTTCACCCTGCTAAGCCACAAAGTATAGGACCAAATCTCCTATATCAAAAAAAGGCATGACATTTCATCCTGCTCAACCACAAAGTATAGGACCAAATCTCCTATATCAAAAAAAGGCATGACATTTCGCTCTGCTCAACTCCAAAGTGTAGTGCCAAATCTCCTATATCCACCAAGATGGCATGACATTCCAACCAGAAATACTAACACCACCGTCAACAACACCTAAATAAACACCCCCACGAATACAAGCACAACAACGCCTCCCCACCTCCCACAAATACAAGCACACCGCCTCACCAAACAACATCCTCCAACACAATCGAGTAGGCTGACTCCTACTCGATTTCGCACACGAACATTCCGCACTTAGTGCTCCATGTTCTTACGACCGGCAAATGAATTTGTATGCAAGCATCCATTCGCTTGCCGGTCTTGTGCAGCAAAAAACCAGCATAGTGTCACGCTATGCTGGGTCCAATAAATCCACTATATTAACCTAACTTATCTCAATCTTTTCCACAAAACTTACGAATTACATCCCTTGTTATCCACATATATATCAATAGATAAGGAATAGCAAGTTGATAAGCTGAAAATGTCTCTACCTTGAACAAGATATGTCCATATGTAATTAGAGATATAACATTTATAGCAATCGCACATGGAATGAGCTTCTGCCCAAGTGCAAATGCATATCCAGTCAGCATGAAGATAACCATGTAATCATATCTCTCATGCATACCTGGCAGGAACATGCAACAAGTAAATGCCGACCAAATCGCAAGATACAGAATATTCTCGCCGCAGAGTATATCCGCATCACATCCAACACCACTTACATATCTCCTATTCGCCCACACCATAAACAGTGCAGCGAACATGAATATCACACCTATCATTAGTACTGCTACAGAATTCAGCATGTAATCATAATCATCAAATCCAAAGTTATATAAATTAGGCAGATAAGACACCATTCCATAACCTTCAGACTGTGTTTCCTGAGTCTGCATGAAATACATAAAATATGTAGCCCTAAGGCCCCTCTTAGCCAGAACAGCAGGAATTCCAAATAACAGGAATATTGCTGGAATCCAGCAGAACTGGAATATAGTGAATCTCTTTTTAACCATATAGATAATCAGGAACGCTGGAATTACAAATATTGCCTGTAATTTGAATGCAAAGGCAATTCCAAGGAATATAAATGAAGTCGTATACTTATCCTTAATCATGTAATAAATAGCAATGATGATAAAGCATGTATACATTGCATCACACTGTTTCCACAGCGCACCATTGAATATTACTGTTGGAATGAATAATAGGCCAACTGCTGTTACAGAAGCTATCTTAACAGCATTACGCTCTTCGTAGCCGTTATTAACAAGTAAATGTTTCATTATCTTGTACATGAACAGTGCCCCGACGTACTCGCACAGACATGATGCAAATGCAAGTGGCGCCCATGGCTCACATGGGAGCAAAGAGCAAATGGCATACAAGATATTAAATGGCACATAGTAGTCTCCGATTGTCATCGACAATCCCTTCCAGATGCCTACTTCTCTATATGTCTCAACCCACACTTTATAATATGTATCATAGTCTGGAGATATGTCCGTATATGGCGCGAGCATAACTCTTATAATAGCAGAAATAGCTAGTGCCAAAATTAGCACTAGCTCAAATAATCTGTTATCTATGAGATTGAACAAAAACTTATCAACAACATTTGTGTTTGTCTTATTTTTCATACACTATTCATCCCAATCAATAAATAATTTTAGTTACAATAAGCAGATACCTGTATTAGTCATTCCACTCATCATATTTAATCTTATCTTCAACGCTTATATCCGTACCCAGCTGAACTTCCATGATCTGCAACTGAGTCTTGGCGATAACTGTATGTTTAACGCCTCTAGGCATTCTGATAACATCGCCGGCACTTACGTCACGTCTCTTGCCATCAAGTACAACAGTACCTTCACCGCTCATGATAGTCCATACTTCGTCTCTATGCTCGTGGCTGTGATAATGAAGTCTGTGATCTGGCAGCAACACTACCTTGATAGTCATAGAATCATTCTGGATATCCAGTACAGTGAAGCTACCCCATGACTTCTCAGCATATCTGATCTGAGATGAAATGTGCTCAACAAATGGCTTGATATAGCTTGACTGCTCCTTGTCTGAAATAAGGATACCATCATTAGATGCAGCGATTATCATGTTCTTAAGACCCATTCCGAGGATTGGAATATCGAGCTCGTTAACAACATTTGTGTTCTCGCAAGTCTCATTTAATGTAGCCTTACCTATTACATTCTCATGCATCTCTTCAGCAAATGTATTCCATGAACCGATATCCTTCCATGAGCCGTCAAATCTGACAACACCAATTGAATCTTCATGCTCAACAACTGCATAGTCAAAACTGATCTTGTTGCAATCGCCATAATGCTCGAACAAATCATGATAATCCTTGAAATCCATCAGCTCGTGCGCACGCTTTACAACGTAGCCCAGCTTAAATGCAAATACACCGCAGTTCCAAAGAGCACCCATTCCAAGATATTTTTTTGCTGTCTCAAGATCAGGTTTTTCCTTGAACTCGCTAACATCACTAATGTTATCTTTAGTTACCGGAATTACGTATCCATATTTTTCACTTGGATATGTAGGTACAACGCCCATCAGGTTCAGGTTGTACTTGCCTTCTCTTACAAGCTTATCCAGTTCATTGAAGCATTCAAAATAGCTGTTCTCAACATATGGGTCTACAGGGCACACGATAACTGGCTCGTCATCTGCCACATGCAGAACATCCTTTAAATACATTGCAGCAAGCGCAATAGCAGGGAATGTATCTCTTCTTGTTGGCTCAACGCATACAGAAACCTTGTTTCCCAGCTGATTCTTAATTGCTGACACCTGAGACTTACTGGTTGCTATGGTAACTCTCGCATCTGGATCAGCTGAACATATCTGTCCGTACACACGCTGTACCATTGACTCAAGTTCTCCATCTTTACCATGAAACATCTTGATGAACTGTTTTGATCTGATATCATTTGATAGTGGCCAGAGGCGCTTTCCGCTACCACCTGACAGTAATACTATATTCACTATAATTCTCCTAATATATTAATTATTTTTAATCACATTAAGTACTTGTACCATTATAAATATTATTCCACTTTTTGCAAGATAACGCTATTTTTGTGATAATATTCTGCTACCGCTTTGTTGATCCAATCGCCCGCATCCTCTGATACATCGGAGAAAAACAGTAGCTCTGGCTTTTCAGTATGATCAGTAAGGGCAGCATCTGTAACGCTGCTGTCGTTTAATATCACAAGTCTGTCTGCAGATTCGCTGGCAAAAACGGCTGCAGATCCATTCACGATATCGCTAAGCGCTGACGTTCCGGTGTAATAATTCTCATCGACATGTACACATAAGGCAGAGCCAAAAAGGAATAGAACTACCAGCATAGTAAAAATCTGTGCAGATGTTCCGCAGATTTCAAGATTACTACAACCAGTATCTGTAACACTAGTCTTACTACTAGCGCCATCCGCCTTACTCTTATAAATCCATCCAGCAACATATATAATCGCCAGCACCATCAGTACTACGAACTGTGCCCAGAAAATACTCTTAATTCTGCCAGCCTCGATATTACCTGTCGCATATAGCGGAGGTGTTGCATTAGCTGCTGCAAGGCACAGACAAAAAGCGCTGAATAAAAACGGATGAGAGAACTTAAACTCAGAAGTCTCTGCTACCTTCTTAATTCCAACAACTACAATCATCGCCATAAGCACAAATAACACTATCACGTGCCATCCCATCCAGTCTTCCATTGCATATTTGTAACAGTAGAAAAAAGACTGCATAACTGCTTTTATAGGATTGTTAGTAGTTAGAGAGCTTGACCTCACTGCATTTCCAGGAGCAACTATTGAACACACAAGTCCAATCAGTTCAAATACTGTAGGTAAGATCAGCTTATCAATACCATTTACAATACTCTCAGGAACTTCTAATACTTTATCAAGATGCCCTGTCCTCTTATTAACAGCTATCATAATAATAACAACTGCCATTATTCCTAGGCTAAGTGCTGTCATATAATTGGCACCGCCCATGAGGAAACTAAGGAGACACAGGAGAACATATTTAATGATGTTCCATGTCTTAATTCCTATCTTTGTATCTACATCCTTCTTACCAGCTCCAATCGCTACATTTATCAGCATTCCAAGCCATAACAGTCCCAGCCCAAACATGAACATATAGTTGATCGCACCACTGTACCAATAAAAGGCTTCGTTTCTGACTTCATTACCATTCATGCACTGTATTATTATAATCAGTGTCATCATTGAAACGCACCTTGTAACGTACTTATCGAGATGCAACACCTTATTTAATAGGGTCTTCATGAACACCATGACTCCGGCTGTCAGAACGAGTAGGAATACAAAGGTTCCTATCGCATATAACTTTTCATTAAATACACTTGGACACAGGGAAGTAAGCGTACTTGAGAAGAAATATCCAGTCCAGTTCATGTAATACCAGTAGCCCATGTATATTGCCTTACCTATACTTGCAAATACACTGCCAGTCTGCTCATAAACCTGATGGACCTCAAGCGCCATAGAATAATCATCCGCAGATGGATAATTAAAGAGAGCTATTATCAGCATAGGTATGATACTGACCGCATAGATAGCAGTCAGTACGTAGCTCAGTATCCTTATATTAATCTTGATGCCACAGCCTTTATCTCTAGCCACTATAGCCCCCTTTTATTCTATAAAAAATATCTTAATTATCCGAATCACTTCATATAACAATCATGATACCACACTGCAAATCTGTGGATACCATCTCTTAAATCTGTTGATGGCTTGAATCCAAAATCCTCCATCAGATCAGTAACATCAGCATATGTAGCCTCTACATCACCAGGCTGCATTGGTAACAGCTCCTTGTGAGCTTCAAAATCAAAGTCAGCTGGCAACACCTTCTGAGCTACTAGCTCCTGCTGCAGAATATCTACGAAATCAAGCAGATTTTCCGGCTGATTATTACCAATGTTGTAAACCTTATATTTAGCACCTGTGCTGATTTCATCTGGAGTTGCCTGCATTACATTAACAACACCTGTTACTATATCATCAACATAAGTGAAATCTCTTTTACAATTACCATAGTTATAGATCTGAATCTTGTCACCCTTTACAAGCTTGTCTGTGAACTTGAAGAGCGCCATATCTGGTCTTCCAGCAGGTCCATATACAGTGAAGAATCTAAGGCCTGTTGCAGGTATTCCATAGAGCTTACTGTATGAATGAGCCATCAGCTCATTGGACTTCTTAGTTGCAGCATATAATGAAACAGGCAGATCAACCTTATCATCTGTGCTGAATGGAATCTTAGTATTGCCGCCGTATACACTTGAACTTGAAGCATATACGAGATGCTCTACAGGACTCTTACCCTCGTCATATGAATGACGGCAAGCCTCTAATATGTTGAAGAAACCAACTATATTGGACTGAATATATGCATCAGGATTTTCAAGTGAATAACGTACACCAGCCTGAGCTGCAAGATTTACTACAATTGCAGGCTTGTACTCATCAAATATCTTCTCGATTGTAGCCTTATCAGAAATGTCACCCTTTACAAATATGAATCCATCGTTCTGTGACAGTTCCTTAAGTCTTGCTTCCTTAAGAGATACATCGTAGTAATTGTTCATGTTATCAATTCCTACAATCTTGATTGTATCCTCTGTTGCAAAAAGTCTCTTTGCAAGGTTTGATCCTATAAATCCAGCCGCTCCAGTAATCAGAACGGTTTTGTTCTTTAAACTTACGTCGAATTTTTTCATAATTATATTCTCCTATGTGGACGCACCCTTGACATCCAATTCATAATTTTACTCTATTTACTCCAAAATCACAAATTTTCCAATATCTACAAACTTATTGTATAATTGGAGATGATTATAAGAGTAAAAGGAAATTTATTATGGGTAGAACTAAACTAGCAGCGCGTAACATCGCATTCGCCTACATAGGTCAGATAGCAACTGCGCTAA
>CAMJFD010000189.1 GCA_946404845.1 uncultured Butyrivibrio sp.
CAATTGAAATCGACTTCGTCGAAGGGCCTATTTGCCACTTGAATCACTTTCTTACGAAACTCGCAGAAATTGCGAGTTTCTGTAATATACTCACAAGAATATATATATTATAATCGTGCATACATTAGTATCATATCACGTTTTGTACCATCACTGCACTCTACCTGTGGCATATCTTCTTTAAAAACAAATCCGGCATGTTCATAGCTCTTTCTGGCTGCTGTATTGTCATTAAAAACTCTTAGTATAACGTTCCTAAGTCCTATAACATCTGCAGCATATCTAAGTGCAAGTGTTGCTGTCTCATTGCCGTAGCCCTTGCCAATTGCATCATCTTCGCCAATGAAGATTCCGTACTCAGCTTCTTTTTTGACCATATCCACGTCTCTAAAATATACGCTTCCAACTGGTCTTTCAGTCTCTTTTTCGCAGATAATGAGCTGCACAACTTCGCCAGTCTCTACCTTGGTCCTGACAAAATTGTTGTGGGACTCATGTGTGAACTTCTCTCTATATATGAAGTTATTCCTGACTCTTTCGTTGTTACGCCATTTAACTATGTAATCAGTATCATCATATGTTATTGGGCGGAGCTTAATCTTATCTCCCTCGGCTACCCATTTATTAGTATTTTCAGTGTTTTTCATTGCTTACTCCGTGGTTGGTATATAGTTACTGCATAGATTACGAATTCTCCAGCGATTTCTGTCTCAGGACTGATTTCTATTTCCAATCCCTTATCGCTGTAATATTCCGAAAGCCACTCTGTGTCCTCGTCCTTGTCCATAACTACATAAACATTGTCTAATAAAAGCGCTTCTTCCATAGAAGTCGTGCCCGTCTGATTTAATAGCTTTTCATAATATAATGGGCTCTTTGCTGCCCATCCGCCCATCAGCATGTAGTTATCTTCACTGTTATCAGCCTTTTCAAACATTTTTTCCGAATAGGTAACTGTGCTGTTATCATCATAATTAACTGACGTATATACGTCTATCAGATAGAAATTGTCTGTGTTCTCGTTGCACGCTCTATATAAGGTCTCGTACGCCTTGTTGTACTCTTCTCTTGCCTGTACTTCGTTTCCAAGAGTTCCAAGTGTCTGAGGCATTGCCCATAAACCAATGGCTGCAACCATTATCATTACGACAACTATCATGTAATTCATTGTAGATATAAACTCTTTTACCGGCTTTTTTACTTCAATCGCGCTTAGCTTGATCATGATAAGACCTATAAGTATGATGATCTCAATGTAATAAAGCGAATGTGTGATACGAATCGGATCTCTGCCGCGCACCAGTATATATCCCCACAACACTGTCCTGCAGGCAAATAAAGTCACGAGCGATATCAGCACTTTGGTAAGTCTTGCTGTGCCATGATCTTCCTTGAATGCTCTGCCGTTTTCGCTTCCCCAGATGAAAGTTTCCTTTGATGGAATCAGATATAGCACAAACGTTATGACATAGAGTCCAAGCGCCATCACATTCCATGGAAAATCAGTCATTGGATATTCAAATCCCTGAATGCTGCCTATATAATGAAGTCTATATATATACGCCTTAAGAGCCACCGACAGATCAGTCCAGATGCTGGTTGTATCAATGTTGACGTATTTCGCTGAATACTCAGCCAGTCGTCCAAGTGTATTGGAATCAATCTCTTCATCGAGTCCAAAGTTATAATTAACAAGGAGCTGGTATTCACTCTTATCGAGCCCAAGCTTCCTGTATATTTCGCGGTTTTCATCATAGTCAGGAATTACCTGGAAATCATATAACTCAGTTCTGTTGTCAAAAAAGCTGTTGAACTTCATCCACTCTGATGAACCGTAACCTATTTTGTGTATCCCCAATAGTACAAGGAGTCCAAGTAGAATTGCTGCGCATAATATAACGAATCTTATGAATACATTCTTGTGCTCTTTTTCCTCGACCGCTGTAAATCTGTATATAAAGCGGATAAAAATCGCTACGCCAACGAATGGAAGCATTAAAAGCAGCATCTCTGATCTAATAAGGAATGCAACCCATAGAAGTAATATCGCTATTACAGGCTCAGCTTTGGAATTATTATCCATTGTAATTAGTAGGAACGCTGCCGCTGCAGCCATCATACATACTGTAATTGTGTACTGCACAATCACGATGTGCCCCATCACAACTCCCACGTAAAATGCCATAAGTGCAATAAAGGCTATCACCTTGGAATACCAGTTTTTCATGCATTTCATAGATTTAGTAAAAACTATAGCGATAGATGCAAACTGACAGGTACACAAAAAAATGCTATATACATTAGCATTTCGAAATAGCCTGTAGATACCGGCTATGACAGAACTAATTGGATACAGCATTTGTATATTGTGCGTAGAAGGAGTCCCGGTAAATGCACCAGACAGTATCTCCTTCATCAGCACATCATCATTTAAATCAAAATAAAAATCAAAGGCAAGCCCAGAAAGGATTACCATCGCGGTTACTGCAAGGATACCAATTATCAAATTATATGGTATGAACTTTTTCACCTTTTCCAATTTCTACCTCATAACGCGAGTAAATAAAGTAGTTTATGATCCGATATTGGTGGAGCTCGCGGCACCAATACTTCAGATTATTTTTTATCAAGAAAACTTATAGAATTCTTTTACTCTCATAACAACTTCATCAAGGTCATCCTGAGTAAGGTTGTAATACATAGGAAGTCTTAAAAGTCTCTCGCTTTCCTTAGTTGTATATTTGTCCTCACCTCTGAACTCACCGTGGATAAGACCTGCAGTTGCAGAATGAAGTGGTACATAATGAGATGCAGGCAGGATATCGTTAGATTTCAGATGCTCTATGAGCTTACTTCTCTCTTCGAAATCCTTACATTTAATATAATACATATGTGCATTGTGTACGCACTCTTCTGGAATGTATGGAAGCTCGATAAGGCCTTTTTCTGCAAGTGGCTGGAAAGCTTCATTATAGCGGTTCCATGATGCAAGTCTGTTGTTATTAATTTCATCAGCCATCTCAAGCTGTGCATAGAGATAAGCTGCGTTCATATCACTTGGAAGATAACTTGAACCAGGCTTCAGCCATGTGTATTTATCTACCTTTCCAAGCTTATAAAGTGTACGGTTAGTACCTTTTTCTCTTACTATAATAGCGTCATCTACGTAACTCTCATCACGGATTAGGATAGCTCCGCCTTCACCCATGCTGTAGTTCTTGGTCTCATGGAATGAATAGTTACCAAAGTCACCGATTGCACCAAGTGCCCTGCCCTTGTATGTAGACATAACACCCTGGGCTGCATCCTCGATAACAAGGAGGTTATGACGCTTTGCAATATCAAGTATTGTATCCATTTCGCATCCAACACCAGCATAGTGAACTGGTACGATTGCTCTTGTCTTAGGTGTGATAGCCTGTTCAATAAGGTTCTCATCAATATTCATAGTATCAGGTCTGATATCTACGAACACGATCTTGGCACCACGCAGAACAAAAGCGTTTGCTGTTGATACAAATGTAAATGAAGGCATGATTACTTCATCGCCTTCTTTTATATCAGCCAGAAGTGCTGACATTTCAAGTGCATCTGTACATGAATTTGTCAGAAGAGCCTTTGTTGTTCCTGTCTTCTTTTCAATCCATTCATTACATTTTGCTGTGTATTCACCATCACCACAAATCTTCTGGTTTTCTACACACTCTTTTATATAGTTAAATTCTTTGCCTGTATAAGGTGGTACATTAAAATTTATTCTCATATCTAGTCCTTTAGACGCAGTGTTTCGCATCTACAAATTTATTTTTTCTCGAGGAAAATCTTTCTTGATATAAAGTTATAAACCATAACTACACCAGTAGCAAACAGTTTGAAGAATGTCTTGGCAAATCCGCTGCTCATCCATCCCTGGAGCCATTTCCAGTTTGCATATACCATATCTACACCGATGTACAGGATGATCTCGTTAATTACAAGTCCGATTACGCTGAGTACAAAAAAGATTGTGAATTCTTTCTTGCGGCTCATGTTCTCATCTCTTTCAAATACATACTTCATGCTGAGTACATAGTTGAAAATCATAGATACTATGAAACTGAAGAACTGAGAAACCAGGTAATAACCAGAAAATACGCTTGCAAGTCCTGCTTTTTCAAAGATGAAATTCAGTATAGTGTATACACCAAAATCTACAAGAAATGCGAGTACCCCAACAATTCCAAACTTCATTATCTGCTCAAATAATTTTTTCATAATTCCTCTACAACACTAGCTTAAATGCTTCTGTGTTACCTCTCACTTTCTATATACTTCGAAATAATCGTTCTCGAAGTCTTTATTATAATCTTTTGTAGCCATATAGTCCAATAAAATATCATATTTCGTTTGTGCAAGGACTTCTCCTTCGAAATCTTTGTGGACTATTATAAGTGGAAGGTCACTATCATCAAGCTCTTCGAGCGCTGTAGGCATAAGGTCAGTTGCATAACTGTCGAGATCTGGCCATGAACTAAATATCGCAGGTTCCATATCAAACAGATAAGAAATTCCAGGAATCTTGCCAAAGAGTATAACTTTTTCTTCTAATAGATTCTGCTCATTCAGGTATATATACAGTGTTTCGAGTTTTTCCTTATTATATCCGCTTGTATACATGCCTTTTGCTTTTGGTATCTCAGTGATTTTTTCACTTCTAGGTACTCCATCTGTCCCATCTACAAATGAGTAATTAATTCGGAAAAAAGTTCCCTGCATAACGAGTAGTACTATAATCGCAATTGTAATGGCTTCCCAAGGGAAGTTCACAAGCCACTTCATTCTGTCTATATATCCTCTGCCGTATCGGCTTCCGCCAATGATATCAGCGCCGCCAAATCTCTGCATAGCTCGTCTAAGGAGCCACATGATAATTGGTGCAACTATGAACATGTTATTGAGTACAGGATATGTATAATTATTACTGCCAAGTGGTGTGATCAATATTATAATAAGTGCCATCATGGAGAGCATACGTTCTTCATTACTGCCTTTTAACACATTGAATATTCCAAGGAGACTTAAGATTATACCTATTATAATGAACATCATTGCTACTTCGAATACGCTATCGTAATAGTAGTAGCTACGTGTGAATACACCTTCAAGGAAGTAGTATCTCAGGAGTACGAGAACTCCCATAAGGAAAATAACTTTTTTGATTCTGACATATTTGTCTTTCCACATGAGGAACATGAGCATTCCAACAAATACACATGGAATAATAATAGCCATCTCGGAAAGTGTCGTTCCATAGGCTGACAGGATTGAAGCTATCATGCTGCCTGCAGTGTAGTCCTGCGCGCCTTCTGTCATTCCAAAAAGTCCGAGGATGCTCTCTATATATGCAGCAGGGCCATAAGCTATGGATATTCCTATTAATGGAAGTACAAATCCTACGATGTATCCGCCTATGCACAGGAGTGTATCCTTAAGGATCATCTTGAACTTGTCTCCGTTAAGCGCGTCATAGAACCAGACAACTACGATAAGTGCTGCTTCTGTGACATTTGGAAATCTCACCATAACGTTTAGTCCCAGGAATATTCCTGCAATGAAGAGATATCTTTTTCGCCCTCTATAATCAGTAAGCGCTGCATATATAGCAAGTGCTCCGATTGTAAGGAACAGATATGTCATGTAATTGTACAGGATAACTCTAGGGCACCAGCAGAGGCTGATTGCGGCATAGTCTCCGATAAATATCATCCACTTAGGAATGAAATTACTGAGTATGTAATACGCTAACAGCGCAGCCGCAGCTATGAGCAGGCTGCAGTAGATATTCATACCCATTAGTGTCCCTGCCCCTGGCAGTTTCATTATGAGGCTTCCTGTCACATTGGACAGATATGTTGATATCTTCCACATAAGGCTCAGGTGATCAAGGTATTCATAATTACCCAGACTGTACATGGTATCAGTGATATCGACTCCCTGATTAACTCCCACAAATGAATATAGTAACAGAATTACAGGGAAAACATATGTCTCCAATGGTTTCTGCAATGGTTTAGTTTTTAGGATCATATTTCTTACATTAATATTAGTCTTCATAATGCTTATTTTATCATTATTTGAAGAGATATTCTATTATAGCTTTTGCCATATTCCTACCTATAATCGAGTAGGCTGACTCCTACTACTACAATAAGTTTATGGTAAGTATACTTAAC
>CAMJFD010000190.1 GCA_946404845.1 uncultured Butyrivibrio sp.
TTCTTTTTTATATCGAGCATGGCATGTTGTATAGCCTTTTCTTTTTCAAGAGACTTTTTTTCTTCTTCTCTTTGTTTTTCAAGAGCAGCATAGTCTGTGAACAGATCCAGCTGTTCAAAAGAATCTTTTTCCTGTTCTACTGATTCATCAGTAACGTGATTGGCTGTTACATTGATTCTTCTGGTCATAAGATCAGGATCTACAATCTTGTCAAATAACTCCATAACTGCATTCATTATAATTGTAGTAGAAGAAGTCATACGTCCCAAATTAACGCTTCCATGTGCATGTTCTGGCATTATACGGCCATAGAAATCCATTGACATCTTGCCTTTATATTTTTTTACAATCTCAGGATTTTTGAAATTATCAATATCATATCCGATAGTTAATACAATCTGATCAGTTACAAGACCTTTATCTACAAGGTCCAGAACCAGGAGGTCAGCCATTTCACGGACTACGATTCTGGTCTTGTCATAGTCATATGCACAGTGCAGGACCTGACCTGAACTGATGCTGTTATTGGCGGGCTTATATGACTTGATGTCTTTAATAGTACATGGTTCCCAGCCCCAGGCATGATCAATTAGCAGTTCCGCATTGATACCAAATAATTTGTATAATAAATCCTCGTTGTACAGATCAGCTGGGCCGCCAAGAGAACATCTGGCAATATCACCCATTGTAAATATACCGTTTGCTTCGAGTTTTTTGGCATATCCTCGTCCTACTCTCCAGAAATCTGTAAGAGGTCTATGTGCCCATAACAGTTGTCTGTAGCTGATTTCGTCAAGTTCTGATATACGTACACCTCTTTCATCAGCAGGCATATGTTTGGCTACTATATCCATAGCCACCTTGGCCAGATAGAGATTGGTACCTATACCAGCTGTCGCAGTTATTCCGGTGGTATCAAGTATTTCAGTTATCATAGTCATGGCCAGTTCTTTAGGAGTCATCTTATAAGTTGCTAGATAGTCTGTAACATCCATAAATACTTCGTCAATTGAATATACGTGGATGTCTTCAGGCGCAATATATTTGAGATAAATCCCATAAATTCTGGTGCTGTATTCCATGTATTTGGCCATACGTGGGACAGCAGTGATATATTGTATCTTTTTGGCCTTAGGATTTCTAATTGCCAGTTCAGCATTAGCTTCACGAACTTTCTGGACAACCTCAAAAAGCCTTGGTCTTCCAGGAATACCAAGGCTTTTTAATGAAGGTGAGACCGCAAGACAGATTGTTTTCTCTGTCCTGCTCTGGTCTGCCACCACTAGATTTGTAGTTAATGGATCTAAGTTTCTCTCAACACACTCAACTGATGCATAGAAAGATTTCAAATCGATAGCAATATAGGTTCTGCCCATTTGTACTGAACTTCCTCTATTATTCTACAGTAACTGATTTTGCAAGGTTACGAGGCTTATCAACATCAAGACCCCTTGCAACAGAAATGTAATATCCAAGGAGCTGAAGAGGAATAACTGCAAGTGATGCAGTGAAGTGCTCATCAGTCTTAGGTACAAATACTGTAAAGTTAGCTGTGTCTTCAATATTGTAGTTGCCTGCAAGTGCAAGACCCATAAGGTATGCACCACGGCTCTTAACCTCTACGAGGTTTGAAAGTGTCTTTTCATACAGCTCTGACTGAGACAGAACACCGATTACAAGCGTACCATCTTCAATAAGGCTGATTGTACCGTGTTTAAGTTCACCTGCAGCATATGCTTCTGAGTGGATGTAGCTGATTTCCTTCATCTTAAGGCTGCCCTCAAGACAGATTGCATAGTCGATACCACGTCCGATAAAGAATACATCGTGAACGTTAGAATACTTACTTGCAAACCACTGGATTCGCTCCTTGTCTTCAAGGATATGCTGAATCTTGGCAGGAATATCATTTATCTCATACAACATCTCTGAAATTATTGTATCTGTAAGTAAATTTCTAGCCTTAGCAAGACCAAGTGCAAGCATGTATGAAGCGATGAGCTGTGTTGAATATGCCTTTGTTGTAGCAACTGAAATCTCAGGTCCGGCATATGTGTACATAACATAATCAGCTTCTCTTGCAATTGAGCTTCCGATAACATTAACTATGGCAAGTGTCTTGACACCGAGCTTCTTGGCTTCTCTAAGAGCAGCGAGAGAGTCGGCTGTTTCACCAGACTGACTTACGATAATTACAAGCTCATCCTTACTCAGGATAGGATTTCTATATCTGAATTCTGATGCGAGTTCAACTCGTACAGGTATTCTTACAAGGTCTTCGATAACATACTGTGCTACTACACCTACGTGATAAGCAGAACCACATGCAACGATGTGAATCTGGCTGAAGTTCTTCATGTCTTCATCTGTAAGACCTGTTTTACTAAGGTCAACAGATAGAACTGAATTAGCCTTTTCTGTATCACCGTTTAAGTAAGCGTGGAAAGTATCACTTACAGCCTTTGGCTGCTCATGGATTTCCTTCATCATGAAGTGCTCGAATCCGCCTTTTTCAGCTGACTTAGCATCCCATGTAATTTCTACAGGTGTCTTATCTACGATATCACCATCAAGGTTGTAGAACTCAGCCTTACCAGGTGTAAGACGACCCATTTCAAGGTTATCGATATAATAAACAGTTCTTGTGTAGTTCAGAATTGCTGGTACATCTGATGCTACATATACTTCCTTGTCTGTTACACCAATGATCATAGGGCTGTCCTTACGTGCAACATAGATTTCACCTGGATAATCCTTGAACATAACAGCAAGAGCGTATGAACCACGGACACGTACCATTGTCTTGGCAATAGCGTCGATAGGACCTACCTTATATTTTTTGTAATAGTAATCAATAAGGTTAACAGCAATCTCTGTATCTGTCTGAGAATAGAAAGTATAACCCTTGTGTGTGAGCTTATCTTTCAGTTCCTGATAGTTCTCAATGATACCGTTATGAACTGCTACAACAGAGCAGTCATTTGATGTGTGTGGATGTGCGTTTGTCTCAGATGGAGCACCGTGTGTAGCCCATCTTGTATGACCAATACCGCAGCAGCCTTTTACAGCTTTTCCATTATCTATTTTTTCGGCGAGTGCTTTTAGTCTTCCTTTTGCCTTGGTAACAGAAATATCTCCATCACCATCTCGTACAGCAATACCTGCAGAGTCATATCCTCTATATTCAAGACTGGAAAGTCCATTTAACAGGATAGGTGCAGCCTGCTTTTTACCAATATAACCAACTATTCCGCACATAAAATTCTCCATTCCAAAGCGCAGTGAGAGAAGTACACCGATCTGTATCATGCCATAACTTTAATTTGAAACAGACCATTAAATGATGTATGCCTGAGACGCTTTAGCTCAGGCAATAATTTCTCTCTTTAAAAATGTAGTATTTTGATTAATAAGTTGTACTATCAAAACTTTAGCATTTATAGAGCTGAAAGTCAAAATACTATAGTTAATCGTCTCAATATTATGATATAAAAAACAAATTAGGGCAAGACTTTTTTTCAAAAACAGAAAAAGGCTGCCGCTAGTAGCGACAGCCTTGTCAGGACTATATTCAGTTGTTTGAGTATTATAACTCGTCTGTTGTTCCGTCTTTTTTGACGATTTCATAAGTGCATCCAAGACCGAATGCAGCTGCAGCACCGGCAATCAGTGCCCATGGAATAGCAGCAAGACCGATAATGCCACCAACGATACCTACATTAACAGGTATGCTCAGAAGGATTTCATTATTTCTCTTGATCTGAATACGGTCAACATTTCCTTCCTTTACCTTTTCTTTCATCTTTTCGATCATCTTATTTACTTCATTTTCCTTTTCAGCATCGATTGGCTGGAGGAGTTTAATAGCTTCCTCTGGATTGCCATCTGACTGCTGAAGAGCTGTTTTTGCTGTTTTATAATCAGCCCCTGTTTCGTCCATTACCTTTTCAATTGCTTCTAATGTGATATCCATAATATTTACCTCCTTTAGTAAATACAAACTAGCTCGCTTAGTTGCGTTTGTTTTTCGTTATGTTATATTAATAACATGTTTTAGACCACTTTTGTATGACAATTATAGAAAAATAAAACTATTTATTACGCAGTTTGAAGAGTTAATAATACAAAGGCCCTATAGTAATATATAAAGGAGTTTTTTGATATGGAAACAGATAACTTAGAATGGAATCTGGTAGAGGCAGAGCATCTTGTAGATGATGAGTGGATTGATTTTAGAAAATGCTCATACAGGTTGCCTGACAATACTATTTCAGGTCCCTACTATAATTATAGTAGAAAAAACTATGTGGTCGTGGTAGCTACTAATGAAAGCGGCAATTATATATGTGTAAAGCAGTACAGACATGGTATAGGAGAAGTGACCACAGAGTTTCCGGCAGGTGGGATAGAATCTGTTGCTACTGACTCTGCTAATAATATAGGTAACAGAAATGCATCACTTGAAGAGGATGCGCTTGAAGCAGCCAGGAGAGAATTACAGGAAGAAACAGGCTATATATCTGATGAATGGGAGCATCTGATAACTGTTCCATCCAATGCTACTATGGCTGATAATTATGCTCATATATACAGAGCACGTAATTGCAGACTTGTAAGTGATCAGCATCTTGATGATAACGAATTTGTATCTGTAAGGACTGTTTCTGGTGCTGAACTTGAGTCTATGATTCATACGGGACATTTTCAGCAGGCGATGCATATCATGGCTTATTATTATAGGTAAAATAGAAACAAAAATAATTAAGTTACAAAAGGAGTATGGTTTTGGAAAACGAATATAATAACAATACTAATAATATAGGAAACCCATATAACATAGGAAATACAGGTAATATAGCACCGAATAATATAGTACCTCCTAATAATTATCAGGCGTACCAGAATAATGGAATGCCGAGAGTTTATGTTACATCTGACAGACCTATGGAAGAACTTATCAATGAAAAGAAGGGATCACCGGCATTATATATATTGATTGCCACTCTTATTATGAATGCGGCGCAGTTTTTGCTAGCCATACCGCTGTATTTGATGAATAATGATGATTTACTTTCGATTGTATCATTATTGGTAATAAATGTAAGTGAATTTGCTTTTTCATATATATTTTTGCAGAGAAATGGGTATCTGAACGATGACTATTTTCATCCGATTAGAAGTGGTAAGGTTACATTCTCTAATATATGCAGATATGTATTATATGCACTCATGATATCACCAATTGCTAATTTGATTGCTTCTATTGCAAGTATAATATTCTCTGATAGTACACTTCAATCAATAAGTGAAATGCCATTGTGGCTTTCTATTGTATATGTATCAATATTAGGTCCTATTGGTGAAGAGATGTTATTTAGAGGTACAGCAGCTTATGGATATTCACGCAGGAATGGAAAAGTTGTAGCAGCAGTTATATCAGCACTAATGTTTGGACTGTTTCATATGAACTTTTTACAGGCTTCATATGCATTTGTATTAGGACTTATATTTGCATTTGTTGCGCTTAATGAGAACAGTATACTTCCAGTTATTATGATGCATATAGCTAATAACAGCATTAGTACTATATTTGATAATATAAATTTGTCAGAGAATACAAATGGAATAGTTAATATGGTATATAGTATTATTGGAATCCCTTGTCTTGTCATTATGATTGTTATGATAGCGCTTACATGGAACAAGGAAACTGAAAACACATCAATGAGTACATCCAAGAAGGCTATAGATCCTCCACTCGTTATATTTGTTGTTATTATGATTATATTGTGTATTTTTGTAGAATTTAGTGGCTACTTAACTGCTTTAGCTAACTAAAGAATATTCCTTAATGATTCCTTAAGAAAATCTACCAAAAATCATAAAAAACTTATCTTTTTAAAATGTTGACAAGCCCGTCATTTAAGTGTTTAATTATATATGTAGGCACGAGATCCCCTATACACTTGTGTCTATTTCCTTAATTTACTATTGTCTTTTCTCATACTTGTGACAATAGTAACATACCAGCATTTATGTAAAAATAAATGCTCCTCCTTTAGGTCCTTTGCTTCCCCAGCGAAGGACTTTTTCATTAAAAAAATGGATCAGAAATCTGACCCATTTTTATTTAATAGGAAATTGCTCTGCAAATTTCCTATTAAATAAAAAGCACTCC
>CAMJFD010000191.1 GCA_946404845.1 uncultured Butyrivibrio sp.
ATTTTTGTGACGAATAAAAGTCCTAATAGTGACCAACTTTTCAAAACAAATTTTGTCACTTTCTGAGAGAAAATTAATTTGATTTTTTGAGGATAATAAGATTTTTTCTTAACAAAAACTCGTTTGACTAGAATTAGTTTCTTGAAATCCGTTTCTCAAAATCAATGTATTGAATCTTACGGCTTTACATTAAATAGCTTTTAGTTTTTTCCATTACATCCATAATGTTATTGATATTATGCATAGTATCTGTAGTTTCGAGAGAGTGATTAGCACCTTCATAAATATATAATGGTACATTCTGCTCTCTGCTCTTACTGATAATAACATCTGTATCAGTCCATGGATCTGATGTACCTGTAAATGCTATAGCTCCGGTAACTTCAAAAAGAAATGTTTCAGCAAGCGGCGTATACAGGACCTTTTTGCAGTTAATATTATGATCTGCCGCATATTTAGCGCATACAGCCGTTCCTATGCTCTTTGAAATAAATAGTACTTCTTCATATTCTGAAAAATCTATTTTATCAAGCTGCTCGCATGCTTTTGAATACAAACAGTTAAAGGCATCCAGCATTTTATCAGGATTTCCTTTTATATTTCCGCCATCATAGCTGTATTCAACTTTTATTTCCTTGTCATATCCGTATTCATTAGCTATTTTTCTGCCATAATACAATAGCGGCTTATCACAGTGATATCCAATTCCTGGAAAAGAAACTACAACTTTACTCAATTTTATGTCCTCTCTATTTAAATTAGATAACATTTGAAAAACTGCTGAACTGAGACAATACCCAATTCAGCAGTTTTATTTTAATGGATTAGAGGGGAGTCGAACCCCTGTCCAAAAACTCATCCCCTGTACTTCTACTATCATAGTAAACTATTCTGAGGATCTGCTCCCCTGTTCCCTCATATGCCCGGAAGTTCACGCCCAAACATAATCGGTAGCTTCATGATACGCCCATAGCCGCAAAGCTTAAGCTAAGTCGTTTCCTACAAGATTGACGTTAGTTACTAAATGTGTAGGTGCACCTAGGCTAACGAGCTGCACTTAGGCAGCTAATGCTAAATTATCTTCAGCGTTTAATTTTAATTTGAGGTTTAACGCACCATCCTGCGGATAGCTTCTCCAGCTTCAAAATCCCTGTCGAAACCTTTACTAACCCATATTCAATTTTTCATATTATTCAGGACTGATATTGCTTGTCCTGAACAACTTATTAAATCTCTTACCTATATAAATTATATCGGCTAAAGCCTTATTTAACAAGGCTTAAATCATTAATATTTTATATAGTTACCGCTCTGGACCTTAATTTTCAGTAGGTCCAGAGTAGTATATAGTATATTTCATTACTTAAAGCTCATCTTAAATTCCTTCTGAGCTTCTCTTTGCTGATCACGCTTAGCTGCAGTTTCTCTCTTATCATAGAGTTTTTTACCTCTAGCAAGCCCTACCTCAACTTTGACTTTGCCTTTCTTAAAATATACTCTTGTAGGAACAAGTGTATATCCCTTTTGCTGCACCTGCTGATCCAGCTTTCTTATTTCCTCTTTATGTAACAATAGTTTTCTGACTCTAAGTGGGTCCTTATTAAAAATATTGCCCTTTTCATATGGACTAACATTCATACCACAGATAAAGCATTCACCTTTATCAATAGATATCCAGGACTCTTTGATAGAGCATTTGCCCATTCTCATGGACTTAACTTCTGTTCCAAATAGTTCTATACCAGCTTCATATTTATCTTCTATAAAGTAATCATGATATGCCTTTTTATTACCGGCAACTTCTTTTATATGTTCTTCAACCATAATTTCCCCGTAAATTATTTTCTTTTCTTGCCCTGTGAGCTTCTGGCAGCCTTAGATGTAGCAGATTTTTTGTATTTATGTACTTTATACACTTTTCTGCCGCTCTTTGATTCATCATCTTTTTTCTTAGATGATGAAAGCTTTCTACCAGATTTATTTTTACCAGCTCCAGTAAGCTTTTTACCCTTAGATTCTGAAGCCTTTTTGGCTACAACAGCTTTCTTTTTTCTGCCGCCAGCAGACTTTTTGACCTTCAGCTTGAACTTACCAGTCTTAAGATCTGGCTCATAGTCTGAAAGTTTAAGAGCACCATTTTGTATCAGTTCAAAACGCTCTTCGTCACTAAGACCATCATCTATATATTCGTATTCATCATACTCTGCTTCAGCTTTGGCTTTTTTCCTGCCACCTTTATGGCCATGAGATTCCTCAGCTGCAAAGTCCATAGAATCCTTCTGATTGTAATCAGGATTATCTATATATTTACGAACGCTGCTCATCTTGGTCCTTGTACCTCGACCATTATTATTATACATGGTTTCATCGTCATCGCAATAAACTGATAGTTTAAAATCTATAGTTTTACTAAGTCTGTCAGCTCCAACAACACGTACTTTGACTTTCTGACCAAGAGTATATGTCTTACCTGTACTCTCACCAACCAGTGAGTATGAACTCTCATCATATATATAGAAGTCATCTTCAAGAGATGCTGCCCTTACAAGACCTTCACAGGTATTAGGCAGCTCAACGAACATCCCCCAGGCTGTAACGCCTGAAATAATGCCTTCGTACTCTTCACCTATATGATTCTCCATATACTGGGCTTTCTTGAGCTTATCAGTCTCTCTTTCTGCTTCATCAGCTCTTCTCTCGGCCTGCGATGTAGCCTTAGCAACTTCATCCAGAATCTCTTTGTAATGCTGGATTCTGGCATCATTCATTCTGCCTCTTAGATAATCCTTGATAATTCTATGTATCTGAAGATCAGGATATCTTCTGATAGGAGAAGTAAAATGACTGTAGTAATCGCAGGCAAGTCCAAAGTGTCCAAGGCATTCTGTAGAATATTTAGCCTGCATCATACTTCTAAGGGCCAGTCTGGTAATAACAGACTCTTCACCTGTACCTTCTATCTTAACTAGGAGTTTTTGAATCTCCTTAGGATGTACCTCTTCTTTTTTGGTATGAAGAGTATATCCAAAACCTCTTATAAATGCTGACAGATTTGCTATCTTGTCTGCATCAGGCTTTTCATGGATACGATATAAAAATGGTGCCTGCAGCCAATAGAAATGCTCTGCAACAGTTTCATTTGCAATCAGCATGAAATCTTCAATAAGATCTGTAGCTGTATTACGCTCATAAGCCTTTATTTCAAGAGGATTTCCCTCTCTATCCAGAATAATCTTACTCTCTGGAAAGTCAAAATCGATTGAACCTCTCTCTTTTCTCTTGTTTCTAAGAATTGCAGCAAGTTCTGCCATATCCTTGAACATAGGCACAAGGTATTCATACTTCTCTATCTCTTCTGGATCTTCATCCTCGAGAATCTTGGCTACACTTGTATATGTCATTCTCTCATTAACATTTATAACTGATTCTGTAATCTTATGATCGATAACAGCGCCATTACAGTCAATTGTCATAAGGCAGCTCATCGCAAGTCTGTCTTCTCCGTGATTCAGAGAACAGATTCCATTTGAAAGCTTATGAGGCAGCATCGGTATAACTCTGTCTACAAGATATACACTGGTACCTCTCTTAAGTGCTTCTCTGTCAAGCGCAGAGTTCTCCTGTACATAATTGGCTACATCAGCAATATGTACTCCTAGATGATATACATTACCTTCTTTGGTAAGGCTGACAGCATCATCAAGATCCTTGGCCTCTTCACCGTCAATAGTAACCATCTGTACATCTCTAAGGTCCATTCTGCCTTCCATATCAGCTTCACTGACACTGTCAGGTGTGCGCTCAGCCTGATTCATTACGCGAACAGGAAAAGCTTCTGGAAGGTCAAATCCCTTAACAATAGAGATAATATCTACTCCAGGATCATTTATATTACCAATAATCTCAGTAACCTTACCTTCTGGTTTTGTTCCCTTTGCAGGATTACCATAGTCTGTAATAGTCACAACTACTTTATCACCGCTAACAGCTCCTTTACTACGCTCTATAGGAACAAAAATGTCTTTGTCTATCTTGGTATTATCAGCTATAACAAAACCATAATTCTTAGAACCTTCGAATGTACCTACAAGCTCTGTTATACCTCTCAGAACTATATTAACAATACGAGCTTCTTTTCTCTTACCTCCTGTATAAGGCAGAACCTGTATTTCTACAGTATCAGTATGAAATGCGCCGTGTGTGTACTCTTCAGGGATAAAATAGTCTTCCTCTTCGCCTTCTATAGTAACGAAGCCAAATCCCTTGGAATTACTGGTAAATACACCAATAAGACCGCCTTCAGACTTACTGTATCTGCCTCTGGATGTACGCTCTATCTTACGCTCAGTTACAAGCTCATCAAGAATTGCCTTGAGCTCATCTCTTAAATCATCAGAAACCTGCAGTATAGTTGCAAGTTCTTTTTCTTTCATAGGCACATAGTCCTTGTCACTCATAAGGTCGAGGACCATCTGCTTTCTTGTATAGAAATCAGCTGATGCTTCATATGAAGTTATATTAGCTTTACTTTTCTTTTTTCCCATATAATTTATAGTCATTCTCCAATATTATATTTGTATTATTATGTGGATATTGATTGAGAAACTTTTTTAAAAAATGTTAATTGAAATCTTCACCGGATAGCTGATCATAGAACATATGGCAGAACATCATGCCACAACTATTATTTAATCCCGTAAAGAGCGTTTGAGTAATTATCTAATAAATAAAGAGTCGCTTGCGACTCTTCGCGCCCGAGCGGTACCCAGAAGCAATTAAATTCATTTCCGCGAGGTGCGCATCCATAGCGGAGCGTTTTTATTTAATAGGAAAGCAATTTCCTATTAAATAAAACAGGCACCCTGAACAAAGGGTGCCCGAACATTTGCTAAATAAAAATTAGAGAACATTTAAAACAATTGAAATAGCGATAAAGAGTACTGCAAGTACTACTGTTACCTTTTTAAGAATGCCTTCTCTTGAACGGCCCTTATTCTTACTCCAATATGTATTCTCTGCAAATCCCTGGATTGCTCCAAGACCCTGTGTCTTGCCTTCCTGTGCAAGAACTATTATTGTAAGTGCTACGCAAACGATTATAAATACTATTCCTAACGCAAATTTTAATGTACTCACGAGAAAGTACCTCCCTAATCAAAATCTAGTATAGAATACCATATAATTAGGTGTTTTTCAATAAGATATTTAGGAAATAATTACCAAAAATCGATATGCATATTAGCACTTATTATTGTGAAAACTCTTTATTTCACAGGAACACAATGCTTATCATTGATCTCTTTTACTTTATCTACTCTTCTTCTATATTTTTCATCCATAAGAGGATCTGTATGAAGCCATGCCTTCACTATTTCCATAGCAATCATATCGCCAATTATCTTGGCTCCAAGGCACAGTACATTAGAATCAGTATGCCATCTTGCAAGCTGCGCACAGAATGTATCCTGACATACAGCTGCATATATTCCATTTATCTTATTGGCTATTAGAGCACTTCCGTATCCAACACCATCTACAAATATACCTTTATCGCATTCACCCTTTGCCACAGCAAGAGCTGCTGGATAAACAAAGTCTGACAGGTCGCATGAATTATCATCATATGTACCAAAATCAACAACTTCAATTCCTTCGCTTTCAAGGTATTTCTTAATCTCATTTTTTAAACGTGTTCCAGCATGATCATTTGCCATTGCAATCCTCATAGGACACCTCCAAATGCTAAATCCATCCATAGTTTCATACTATATAATCTATAAGATTATTGTAAATCTACCTATTGATTATTTCAATCACCAGGTTTTTGAATAACAAAAACTTCCCACACTCCTACATGCGATAAAACAGTCATCTACTCGCTTTACGCCTCAGAACATTCCGGGCACTGGGTATTCCCCTGAAAACATATGCCTTAGTGTCAAACTCGGCCCCGTGCTAAGGTGTAGGCCACATACCGCCAGCGACTGAAATTAAGACTTTTCGTGTTGTTCTTAATGCCGCAGGCGGAGCTTCTAGCATGCCGGGAAGTATGTCTGAGCAGGACGCTTTGATATGTATAAAATGTCAATATTCACTACGGTGCTCCGCACCTACAACAAGAAAGACATAAACTCCCGAGCTAGCTCGGGGATTTATGTCTTTTTGT
>CAMJFD010000192.1 GCA_946404845.1 uncultured Butyrivibrio sp.
TTCTTGTACCAAGAGTCATAGCCTCTGTCTGGTCATGTGTAACGTAGATGATTGTTGTACCAAGTCTCTGGTGAAGCTTAGCAATCTCAGTTCTCATCTGTACACGAAGCTTTGCATCAAGGTTTGAAAGAGGCTCATCCATAAGGAATACCTTAGGATTACGAACGATAGCACGACCCATAGCTACACGCTGTCTCTGTCCACCTGAAAGAGCCTTTGGCTTACGATCAAGAAGGTTTGTAAGATCAAGGATCTTAGCTGCTTCCTTTACCATTTTATCAATTTCAGCCTTTGGTACTTTTCTAAGCTTAAGACCAAATGCCATGTTATCATATACTGTCATGTGTGGGTACAGAGCGTAGTTCTGGAATACCATCGCGATATCTCTATCCTTAGGCTCTACATCGTTAACTACTCTGTCACCGATTTTTAATGTACCTGATGTGATGTCTTCAAGACCAGCGATCATACGAAGTGTTGTAGACTTACCACATCCTGAAGGTCCTACGAAAATAATAAATTCCTTATCCTGAATATCAAGGTTGAAGTTTTTAACTGCTTCAAATCCGTTAGGATATACTTTGCAAACATTTTCAAGTGTTAAACTTGCCATAACTTTTTTGCCTCCTATTTACATTAGCTTGTTACCCGGAACTTCCCCAGTTCTTGAATATAAGTATAGCCAAAGCACTGAGCTTTGGCTATACGACATTTACACAAAGATTTTAGCTATCCTTAGTAATTATGCTTATTAAATAGTTTTTTTATTTTTATTTTAGAAATGTTGACGAATAACTCTAAATTTCACTGTGCATTTTGACTATTTACTGCTCATTTGAGTTTGTTTCATCTGTTTCATCCATTCTCTGAATAGCTCTGTTAAGCTCTTCTTCTTCAGACAGACCTGCTGTATCATCTTCTGGCTCAAAACGTTTGAATAAAGAGTTGTACAAAAGTGCCTTAAGGTATCCAGGACCCGAAAGCCCAATTATCAATATAACTGGTACCATCTGACCTTCAAAGAAATATATAAGTACAAGAACCATTATAGATATTGCAAGCATTGCAAGTGATCTTGGAAGTGCCAGGATAGACATAAGTATGCTGTTCTTAAGTGTCTTACGTACAGGATTTACAAACTTGGACTGTAATGGGAATATATACTGTCCAAATACAAATAAGGCAATTGTTATAGCCAGCAGTAAATATCTGTAAATAAGTGGCATATTAACTGCAGCATGTGTAAGGAACCAGAAATCACCTATAATTATAAATGCTACAAAAAGTACAATATACCAAAGTGCTGTTGCCTGCTTGAAATTCTCTCTGAATGATTTCCAGAAAGATTTAATAATATAACTTTCTTCGTCTCTGACCATCTTGAGCAGTACATAATGCATTCCGGTTAAAGCTGCACCAACTGGACAAGAGAGAAGTGCTGCAATTAGTACAACGAAAAGGCTAATAGTGCCCTCATCCAAGTATACCATAAGTATTGCATAACTTACAAATAAGCTTGGTATGCAAAACAAAATTGTTGTTACGTTCAAGATCATAAGATCCGCAATTTTGGTAAGTGCTCGCATAAACGGACTATCAATGTCAAAAATCTTCATATCTCTTCACCCCTGTTTTTCTAATTATAGTTTGAGCTCCATCGGAACATATCTTATCCCATCTGCCCTGACTTCTCCGTCCAAGTCTGTAAATCCCTGTTTATGATAAAAGCCAACCGCATATGGAGATGAATTGACAGTCAGACGCTCAACTCCCTCCTCATTTCTGGCATAATCTGCCACAAACCTCATAAGACTTTTAGCAATTCCTTGCTGCAAATGATCTACGTCTACAAACAATAGCGAAATATGTTTCTTTTCTCTAAGCGAGAGCATACCAACTATTCTCTTATCCTCTTCTGCTACAAATAACTGATAGCTTCCAAGTACAAACATCTTGTATAACATTTCATCATTTATAAATTTATTGAAGTTAATGATTCCTTCCTGGCTATAGTCAGGTGCATCAAACTTCATGAAAGTATTCCAGGCAAGCTTCATTGCCTCATCCCAATCGGTTTGATAGGCGTTTCTTACAACTATCTCACTCATTAGAATTTATCACTTCCCCTGAAATATTTTCATTATCCAATTATATTGATCTGCAAAAACCTTTTCGCTTCCGATTTCCTGCTGCAGTTCATGCCTCATTCCTTCATACAGCTTGATTTCTACAGATGTCATATTTAAATCCTGTGTATATATTTTATATAACTTTTTTACACTTTCAGCATATGCACCAACCGGATCCTCTGTTCCTGCTGTGAGCAGAATCTTTAGATCCTTAGGAATCTGAGACATTCTCTGCGGATTCTGGCTGCGACCTACAAGGTCAAAAAGTGTTAAAAAGCCATTTACTGTAAATACAAAATTGCATCTTGGATCTGCTATATAAGCATCTACGCTCTTTTCGTTATGAGATAACCAGTCCTGTTTGGTTCTGGCATTTGGTATTTTCTTAAGATACGCACCAAATGCAATGTTATTGATCATTTCTGATCTGTATCTGGAACCATGGAATGCTTTTGTAAGCATTGCAAGTGTCTTACCTGCGCTAAGTGCTGCTGGAGATTCCATTCCAGTTCCCTGTATTATTGCGGCATCTATTCCAGAACCATATCTGGATAAATAATCTCTTAATGTATAAGATCCAAAGCTATGTCCCAATATAACTATTGGAAGTCCTGGATATTTTTCCTGAGTTATCTTCTTAAGTCTGTGAACATCTCTTACTATAACTGTAGCCGGATCCTCTTCACAAAAATATCCAAATGTCTTATTAGCATCAAGGGACTCTCCGTGACCCAGATGATCATTTCCTGTTACAAGTATTCCCCTTTCAGCCATATATCTGGCATAAGGATCATATCTGTCTATGAATTCCTGCATTCCATGAACTATCTGGAGGATTCCTATAGGTTCTGTCTCAGGAATCCATCTGATAGCATGTATATCGGTTTCTCCATCCCTTGATTTATAAGTAAATTCTTCCTTAGTTATCATAAGAAAGTCCCCCTCTTTATTTAATTATCAGCAGATTTCTGCTCCTGCTGGCATATTCTTTTCTGGTGTAACTATTGCAAGATTACCTTCTGCATCCTCTGCACACAGAATCATTCCTTCTGAAAGAACACCTGCAAGCTTGGCTGGCTTTAAGTTAACGAGTACCATTACCTTTTTGCCTACCATTTCTTCTGGTGTGTAATACTTACGGATACCAGATACAATCTGTTTTACCTGGCTTCCAATTCTTACCTGTGAGCACAGAAGCTTTTTAGACTTTTCAACAGCTTCGCACTTGATAATCTCACCAACCTGGAACTGCATAGCAGAGAACTGCTCATAGCTTATTTCAGGCTTAGCTTCTATATCAATTACATCTTCATCAGATGATGCTGTATCTTCACCATTCATGGCCTTTAACTGCATCTTGATTCTGTCTGCTTCTGTCTTAAGTCCAGCCTTTTCAAGATTTGCCATTGCCTTAGTCTGAGTCTCAATATACTCTGCTTTCTGCTTCTCTGTGATTTCAGCAGCATCCTTGAGTACATCATCAAGCTTCTTACGAGCAAACAGCATCTTTGGTTCAGCTGTAACCTTATTACCATTTGAATATACTCCAAATGTATTAAATGAATCAAATTCTCTTTCTGTAGCATTAAGCTGCTCAAGTATACTTGCAGCTGTCTCTGGCATATATGGAGCAAGAAGTGTTGCACCTATGCTGATAGCTTCTACAAGATTATACAGAACAGTTGCAAGACGGTCCTTCTGTGCTTCATCTTTGGCAAGTACCCATGGCTCTGTCTCGTCGATATATTTATTACAACGCTTAAAGAGTGAAAAGATTTCTGTCATGGCATCAGCAACTCTGAGCTCATCCATCTTCTTTTCTACCTTTTCATAGCATGTTGTAGCAACTTCTTTTAACTCATCATCTACAGCACCTGTAACATTCTTGTTTTCTACAACTCCGCCAAAATACTGATTTGTCATGGCGATTGTTCTGTTTACAAGATTACCAAGTGTATTTGCAAGATCTGAGTTGAATCTTTCTACCATAAGTTCCCATGTGATAACACCATCATTTTCAAATGGCATCTCATGGAGTACAAAATATCTTACTGGATCAACACCAAAGATTTTTACAAGGTCATCTGCATAGATAACATTACCCTTTGATTTACTCATCTTCTCACCGCCCTGAAGGAGCCATGGATGTCCAAAGATCTGCTTTGGAAGTGGTTCTCCAAGTGCAAGTAAGAATATTGGCCAGTAAATTGTATGGAATCTGATAATATCCTTACCGATAAGGTGCAGATCTGCTGGCCAGTTCTTCTTGTATTCCTCTGAACTGTTGCCATCTGCATCATATCCAATACCTGTTATATAGTTTGTAAGTGCATCAAGCCATACATATACAACGTGATCAGGATCAAAATCAACTGGGATACCCCACTTGAATGATGTTCTTGATACACATAAATCCTGAAGACCTGGTAACAGGAAATTGTTCATCATTTCATTTTTTCTCGATACTGGCTGTATGAACTCTGGATGGGTATTAATATAGTCAATAAGCTGTGGTGCATATTTACTCATCTTAAAGAAGTACGCTTCCTCTTCAGCTGGGTGAACAACACTACCACATTCTGGACACTTTCCATCTACAATCTGAGACTCTGTGTAGAAGGCCTCACACTCTGTACAATACATTCCTTTGTAAGAGCCCTTGTAGATATCTCCTTTGTCATAGAATCTCTTAAAAATTTTCTGAACCTGCTGTACATGATCTTCATCTGTTGTACGAATGAATCTGTCATAGGATGTTCCCATCTGGTCCCAAATTTCCTTGATTGTGCCTGCAACACCATCAACAAATTCCTTTGGTGAGCTGCAGCCAGCTTCTATTGCTCTTGTCTCGATCTTCTGTCCATGTTCATCAGAACCAGTCTGGAAATGAACATCGTATCCGTCGCATCTCTTATATCTTGCGATTGCATCTGCCAGTATGATTTCATAAGTATTACCTATATGAGGTTTACCTGAAGTGTAGGCAATTGCAGTTGTTATGTAATATTTGCCTTTATTTTCCATTTGGGAACTCCTTTGTATCATTAAAAATTTTGTGTGATCAGTAGCTCAGTATTTCGTATCCTGTTTCTGTAACAAGTACTTCTACTTCCCACTGAGCTGAAGGCTTGCCGTCCTGTGTATAAACAGTCCAGTCATTCTCTTCATCGATAAATATCTTATCTGTACCCATGTTGACCATAGGCTCTATTGTAAATACCATTCCTGGTACCATAAGCATTCCTGTATCCGGCTTTGAAACATAGCTTACCCATGGTTCTTCATGGAATTCATTTCCGCAGCCATGTCCGCCGATTTCTCTAACTACTGTATAACCATTCTTAATGGCGTGCTGATGTACTGCATGTCCCATATCACCAATTCTTGTCCATGGAATAACGTTCTTTAGACCTACTTCTATACATTCCTTTGTTACATCCACAAGTCTCTTCTTTTCTGGAGAAACATTTCCTATGCAGAACATTCTGGATGAATCTGAGAAATATCCGTCAAGAATAGTAGAACAGTCTACATTAATGATGTCGCCATCCTGTAATATAATATCTTCTGATGGAATACCATGACATACTTCATCGTTAATTGATGTACATACACTCTTAGGGAAACCTTCATATCCAAGATCTGCAGGTATACCTCCCATTTTAGTAGTAGTCTCATATACGATTCTGTCAATTTCTTCTGTTGACATTCCAGCCTTAATTTTACTTCCTACCTCATCAAGACATGCAATATTGATAACTGCACTCTTCTTAATGCCTTCAATATCCTTTTCCGTTTTTAGAAGTTGTCTTGTTGGAACTTCAATTCCTGAAAGCTCTGCTTTGATGATCTTATCATCAAATGCTGCATGGCATGCTTTATACTTCTTACCGCTACCGCACCAACATGGATCATTTCTTTCAAGTCTTTTATACACTTCTATCCTTCTTCCTAATAAAAAGCAAAATCTCCCAAAAGCTTTTTATAAATTTGTTTTTTTGCCTAAAAATACTATTTTAGT
>CAMJFD010000193.1 GCA_946404845.1 uncultured Butyrivibrio sp.
AATGCAGCATGTATATGGATATATAAAGGGAGATATTGATATTATGTACAGATTTAGAAGACTTAGACAAACAGAAAGATTAAGAGATCTTGTGGCTGAGACAAGACTTGATGTAAGAGATTTTATATATCCTCTTTTTGTAATAGATGGAGTAAACATAACTGAGCCTGTAGATTCTATGCCTGGAGTATACAGATATTCTATAGACAGACTGGATTCTATAATTGATGAAGTATATGAAAGCGGTATTTCAGGTATTCTTATATTTGGAATACCTGAGCATAAGGATGCAAAGGGAAGCGATGCCTATAATCCAGATGGAATAGTGCAGAGGGCTATCAGATATATTAAGGATAGGCATCCAGGTCTTATAGTAATAGCTGATATATGCCTGTGTGAATATACAGATCACGGTCACTGCGGTCTTATAAGCGGCAGAACAATACTTAATGATGAGACGCTACCTCTTTTGGCACAGATGGCTGTTACCACCGTGCAGGCAGGAGCTGATATGGTTGCGCCATCTGATATGATGGATGGAGATGTAGAATCCATTCGTGATGCACTCGATGCCAACGGATACAGTAATGTTCCAATAATGGGTTATAGTGCCAAATATGCTTCAGGATATTATTCTCCATTTAGAGATGCAGCCGGTTCTGCACCAGGTTTTGGAGACAGAAGGTCTTATCAGATGGATCCTAGAAATGGTGTTGAAGGCATAAGAGAGATACAAAATGATATAGAAATGGGAGCGGATATAGTAATGGTCAAGCCAGCTCTTGCTTATCTAGATGTTGTAAAAGAAGCATCAGAAACATTTGATTATCCAATTGCTGTATATAACGTAAGCGGTGAATATTCCATGGTTAAGGCTGCTGCAGAAAAGGGCTGGATTGATGAGAAGAGAATAGTTATGGAGAATCTCTATGCAATGAAGAGAGCCGGGGCATCCATAATAATTACCTATCATGCACTTGATGCAGCCAAATGGATTAAAGAGATACATGAAGGAAGATAAAAAATAATGGGAATTACAACTATACAATCAGAACAGTTATTTGAAAAAGCACAGACACTTATGCCAGGCGGAGTCAACTCTCCAGTAAGAGCATTCAAGGCAGTTGGACGTAATCCGATATTTATAGATCATGCCATGGGCAGTAAGATTGTAGATGTTGATGGTAATGAATATATTGATTATGTCTGCTCATGGGGACCAGGTATTCTGGGACATGCACATCCTATAGTAATAGATGCTGTTACAAAGGCATGTGCAAAGGGGCTTACATTTGGAGCACCTACCAGAAGAGAGTCAGAACTTGCAGAACTGATAATGGCTGCTGTTCCAGCAATAGAAATGGTAAGACTTGTAAGCTCTGGAACAGAGGCTGTAATGAGTGCTGTAAGAGCCGCACGTGGATATACAGGAAGAGATTTGATTTTGAAGTTTACAGGATGCTACCATGGCCATTCAGATGGCCTACTGGTAAAGTCAGGATCTGGACTAATAACTAATGCAGTACCTGATAGTGCCGGTGTTCCCAAAGCATATACAGACTGTACACTTGTTGCAGAATATAATAATGAAGAATCAGTAAGAGAGTTATTTGACCGATATGGAGAATCAATTGCAGCGCTTGTTGTTGAACCAGTTGCTGCAAACATGGGTGTTGTACCACCTAAGGAAGGATTTCTACAGTTCCTTAGAGATATAACTACTAAATATGGAACAGTTCTGATATTTGATGAAGTTATAACAGGATTCAGGCTCTCAATAGGTGGTGCCACTCAGTACTATGGAGTAAAGCCAGATCTCATTACTATGGGCAAGATAATTGGAGGAGGAATGCCACTAGCTGCATATGGCGGCAGAAGGGATATTATGGAAGTTATATCTCCTCTTGGTAGTGTGTACCAGGCAGGTACTCTTTCTGGAAATCCTATAGCTACGGCAGCAGGACTTGCAACACTTAAGCTTTTAATGGATGATCTGGACATTTATAAGAGAATAGATGATAAGGCAGCACAGCTGGAAAAAGCATATATATCAGCCGGTTATAAGACGGTTAACAGAGTTGGCTCTCTTATGAGTGTATTTTTTACAGACAGGCAGGTATCAAATTATAATGATGCTGCAACTTCAGATACAAAAGCCTATGCAGAATATTTTGGTCACATGCTGGATAATGGTATTAATATAGCTCCATCCCAGTTTGAGGCAATGTTTATAAGCGATGCACACACTGAAGACGATATTCGTAAGACGATAGATACCATATGTTCCTAAACTTTGACAATACATATAATCGTCATTTTTTCTTAGACAGTAGAAGATACCTCCTACTGAGAAAGTAAAAAAAGTAGTGGAAATATAGTAAAAAAAGCGATAAACTATTATGCGGTAGTTTGTCGCTTTTTATTAATTATTACAACAATAGACAAATAGTTTTTTTATAGAATGGAGATTTACAATGATGCAATCACGTACACATAATTGTGGCGAGTTACGCTTATCAGATGCAGGTAAATCTGTTACTCTGGTTGGCTGGCTTGAGAACCTAAGAGAAGTTGGTAGTAACCTTGGTTTCATCGTACTTCGTGATTTCTATGGCACTACTCAGATTGTCATAGAGACAGAAGACATGATGAAGGTAGTTAAGCCTATCAATAAGGAATCTACAATTCAGGTAACTGGTACAGTTAGAGAGAGAAGTTCCAAGAACAACAAGATCCCAACAGGTGAAATTGAAGTAGTACCTGAGAAGATTGAGATTCTTGGTAGATGCCGTCATAATGAGCTTCCATTTGAGATCAACCACTCAAGAGAAGCTGATGAAACGGCTAGACTTAAATATAGATACCTTGATCTTAGAAACCCTGAAGTTAAGCAGAATATCATTCTTCGTTGTAACGTAGTAGCAGCTCTTCGCCAGTCAATGACAGAGCATGGTTTCCTTGAAATTACAACACCTATTCTGACAGCTTCATCACCAGAAGGAGCAAGAGATTATCTTGTGCCTGCCAGAAAGCACCCAGGTAAGTTTTATGCACTTCCACAGGCTCCACAGCAGTTCAAGCAGCTCCTTATGACAGCTGGTTTTGACAGATATTTCCAGATTGCACCATGTTTCAGAGATGAAGATGCTCGTGGTGACAGAAGTCCAGGAGAATTCTATCAGCTTGATATGGAGATGGCATTCGCATCTCAGGAAGATGTATTTGAAGTACTTGAAGATGTTCTTCCACCTATTTTTGCAAAATATGGTAAGTATGACAGAGCATCAGGAGCTCCATTTGCAAGAATTCCATATCTTGAAGCTATGGATAAATATGGTTCAGATAAGCCAGATCTCAGAATTGATCTTACAGTTCAGGATGCTACAGAAGTGCTTGCTGATTGCGGATTTGAGCCATTTAAGGACAATACTGTTAAGGCAGTAGTAGTTTCAGACTTTAAGGAGAGCCGTAAGTTCATAGACAAGACAACAGCTGATGTTGAAGTTCAGGCTGGTAACAAAGCTTACTGGTTCAGAGTAGACGAGAATAACGAAGTAGTTGGCGGTATCGCTAAGTTCGTTGCTCCAAATAAAGATGCAGTTATTGAAAAGCTTGGCCTTAAGAGTGGAGATCTTGTTGTATTATCAGCAGGTAAGCTCCTTGCAGCTCAGAAGACAGCTGGTGTTATAGTTAAGACATTTGGTGCAGCAGTTCCAGGACACATGGACAAAGAGCAGTATGCTTTCTGCTGGATTGTTGATTTCCCAATGTATGAAATCGGTGAAGAGTCAGGTGAACTTGAATTCTGTCACAACCCATTCTCAATGCCATCAGGCGGACTTGAGACACTGTTAAAGGCAGAGAGAGGCGAGATTGATCCTCTTTCAATTACAGCTGATCAGTACGATCTTGTATGTAATGGTGTTGAGCTTTCATCTGGTGCTGTTCGAAATCATGATCCAGAAATCATGGTTAAGGCATTCGAGATGGTAAGACTTGGTGAAGAAGACGTTAAGGCTAAGTTCCCAGCTATGTACAACGCATTCACATATGGTGCACCACCACATGCTGGTATCGCACCAGGTGTTGACCGTATGGTTATGCTCCTTGCTGGTGAGGATTCAATCCGTGAGATTATCCCATTCCCAATGAACAAGAATGCACAGGATATCATGATGGATGCTCCTTCTACAGTAACAGAGCATCAGCTGGAAGAGCTTCACATTAAGCTCGACCTTCCAGAAGAGAATAAGGCTGAATAAATCTAATAACTAAATAGATTGAATATAAAAAGGCAAATGTTTGATAATTGTAGAATTATCATATGTTTGCCTTTTTCGTTATACTATTTTTTCACTTAATGACTTTTCATGAAGTCTATCTTAACTGTGTCGTGGCCAATGAACGTAATTATTCATTGCACAACCATCTACCTTTCGAATATAATAGTTACGTTATATCGAAGTTATTCGATACACTATTCGGGAGGATTCAAAATGAATGAAAAAGGTTTAAAAGCTTTTCTGAAAAGAAAAGACATCGAGATATCTCTGTCTCGTTATGGAATAGATGCGCTGGGAGCTATGGCACAGGGTCTATTCTGTTCATTACTAATAGGAACTATTATCAACACTATTGGAACACAGTTCCATATTGGATTTCTTACAAGTACAGTAGCAACTATTGCTGGAACTGATTATACAGTTGGTGGTCTCGCTACAGCTATGAGTGGTCCTGCCATGGCAGTAGCTATTGGATATGCACTGCATTGTCCGCCACTTGTACTTTTTTCTCTAATAACTGTAGGATTTGCATCTAATGCACTTGGCGGCGCGGGTGGCCCTCTGGCAGTTCTCTTCATCGCAATAATAGCTGCTGAGGTTGGTAAGGCTATCTCCAAGGAGACAAAAGTAGATATCCTCGTAACACCACTTGTTACAATCGGTGTAGGAATTGCTCTGTCAGCACTCATTGCTCCAGCTCTTGGAAATGCAGCAAGTCAGGTTGGTAAGCTTATCATGTGGGCTACTGATCTTCAGCCATTCCTTATGGGTATCCTGGTATCAGTTATTGTAGGTGTTGCACTTACACTTCCTATTTCCAGCGCTGCTATATGCGCGGCTTTAAGTCTTACAGGACTTGCCGGCGGAGCTGCTGTTGCAGGATGCTGCGCACAGATGGTTGGATTTGCAGTTATGTCATTTAAGGAAAACAAGTGGGGCGGCCTTGTATCACAGGGTATCGGTACATCAATGCTGCAGATGGGCAACATCGTCAAGAATCCAAGAATATGGATTGCGCCAATTGTTACTTCAGCTATCACTGGACCTATTGCAACATGCATATTCAAGATGCAGATGAACGGTACTCCAGTATCTTCAGGTATGGGAACTTGTGGACTTGTAGGTCAGATTGGTGTATACACAGGATGGGTTAATGATGTTGCAGCTGGCACAAAGTCAGCTATTACAGCATTTGACTGGATAGGACTTATCCTTATCTCATTTGTACTACCTGCAATTATTTGCCCACTTATCAATATGGTATGTATGAAGCTGGGCTGGGTAAAAGAAGGAGACTTAAAGCTCGACTAATGCCATAAAATATGCGCTGTGTGCCAAGTAGTCTTTGGTAAGACAGATGTGTAGTGGCATTGTAATTGAATGAATAGTTTGTATTATTGAAAGTCATGTGAACTGCTATTGGTGGTTTGCATGACTTTTATTTATTGTGGAAAGTCGGCTGCAGGCCTAGGCGATAGCCACAGAAGTATTAAATGTAGTGGTAGGTTCTAGGTGGAGATTGATAATAGTTCCAAATGAATAATATAAGATGAAAAGGAACTAGTAAGAATCAAATAAAAGATGCGAAGCTAGTTCCAAATAATATAAATCCTAATAAAAGGAACTAGAAATAGGAAATATAAAGGACAATAGAAAACAATAAATAGTTCCAGATGAATAATATAAGATGAAAAGGAACTAGTAGAAATCAAATATAAGATGCGAAGCTAGTTCCAAATAATATAAATCCTAATAAAAGGAACTAAAAATAAGAAATATAGAGGCCAATAGAGAATAATAAATAGTTCCAAATGAATAATATAAGATGAAAAGG